>JAZUJV010000203.1:0-15075 GCA_045642945.1 Eubacteriales bacterium
AAGCGTAACGTACATCGACGATTACGCATTCTACGGCTGTTCGTCTCTTACCGATATTTATTGTGAGGCAGTATCCAAGCCGAGCGGTTGGCGTTACAACTGGCTCGGCGACTGCGACGCCGAAGTTCATTGGGGATATAAAGCGGCTGTCTTCGGCGACTTCAACGGCGACGGCTCCTTCACCTCCGACGACCTTATCTACGCTTGCCAGCTTAACGCCGAGATTATCGATGCTACCGACGGCAACGTCGATGCTCTTGACGTCGACGGCGACGGCTTCTTCACTTCCGACGACCTTATCTATATGTGCCAGTATAACGCCGAACTTATCTCCATCTGGCCCAAAGACGCAAAATAAAACGTAATGAAAAAAGCTCTTCCCGAAGCAGGGAAGAGCTTTTTGTTTTGCCTGAATTTATTTGTTTTTCTGCTTCTTGATAAACTTAACGCCTTCGGATATCGGAACGATAAGCATACCGATAAGAATTGCGAGCAGATATTCACCGAAATTGATAGCCTCGAACGAGAAAGCGTTTCTGAAGAAGGGAATGAATATGACCGCCGAGGTAAGCACGAACGAGAGCGCTACCGCGCCCCAGAGGAGCTTGTTCTGCGTCTTCATCTTGAATATGCTTTCGGTCCTCGAGCGCATATTGAGCGAGTGGAAGATCTCTGCCATAGACATAGTAACGAAAGCCGTCGTCGTACCGAATTCGGGGTTGAACGCTCTGCCGATAACGAAGGATAAAAGCGTCAGCGCGGCGATTGCAGCGCCCTGCCATACGACGTCTATGCCGAGCCCGTTTGCGAAAAGCCCTTCGTCCGAGCTTCTCGGTTTTCTCGTCATAACGTCGCCCTCCGCCTGCTCGATACCAAGCCCCAAAGCGGGGATACTGTCGGTGATAAGGTTTATCCAAAGTAAATGTGCGGGTTTAAGAAGCACAGCGCCGAACAGCGAAGCCACGAAAACTCCGATGACTTCCGAAAGATTGGATGAAAGCAAAAACTGGATCGCTTTTCTTACGTTGTCGTAGATCCTTCTGCCTTCCTGCGCCGCGTTTACGATAGTAGCGAAGTTGTCGTCGCCGAGAATCATATCCGCCACGCCCTTCGTAACGTCCGTTCCGGTAACGCCCATGCCGATACCTATGTCCGCGCTCTTTATCGAAGGCGCGTCGTTTACGCCGTCTCCGGTCATCGCCGTAATATATCCGAGCTTCTTCCAGGCGTTTACTATTCTTACCTTGTGCTCGGGCTGTACTCTCGCGTAGACCGAATATTCCGCGATATCGCGCGTAAGCTCTTCTTCCGGGATCTGATCGAGCTGTGCGCCCGTGAGCGCCTGAGAGCGCCCTTCGATTATGCCTAACTCTTTGCCTATGGCAACCGCCGTGTCAACGTGGTCTCCGGTGATCATAACGGGTCTTATTCCCGCCGCCTGACATCTCTTGACCGCCTCGACGACCTCCGCTCTTACGGGGTCCATCATGCCGGTAAGACCTATGAATATCATATCTTTTTCAATATTCTCGGGACTTACGTCTTCGGGAAGGGAATCGTAGTAAGCGAACGCCGACGCGAGTACGCGCAAAGCCTTGTCCGCAAGCGCTTTGTTGTGCGCGAGCAATACTTCTCTCGTCCTGTCGTCAAGCTCTTTTATCTTTCCGTCAACGGGTGAGATATATTTCGAACATCTCGAAAGTATAACGTCGGGCGCGCCCTTCGTATATTGAACTATCCTGCCTCCGAGATCGTGAAGCGTCGACATCATCTTTCTGTCGGAATCGAAAGGAGCCTCCGCGACTCTCGGCTGCGCTTTAAGGATTTCTTCCTTGTTCGCACCGTTGTCGTAAGCGTTTTCGCACATCGCGGCTTCCGTCGGCTCGCCCGTGGCTTTGCCGTTTTCGCCTATCGCGCAATCGTTGCAAAGCGCGTTGCAGGTGTATAAAAGCTCCGCGTTTCCGGTAAAGGTCTCGACGACGGTCATTCTGTTCATCGTCAGCGTTCCGGTCTTGTCGGTACAGATGACCTGCGTGCATCCGAGCGTCTCAACGCAGGTAAGTCTTCTTATAATAGCGTTCTGCGCCGCCATCTTCGATACGCCTATCGAAAGAACTATCGTAACCACGGCGCTCAACCCTTCGGGGACCGCCGCGACTGCCAAAGAAACCGCGACCATAAACGTATCTATAAGCGTGTCGCCGTTTATCGCGTCCGCGGTGATAAGGTCTACCGCGAATATGATAACGCATATCGCGAGCACGCCGTAGGTGAGGACTTTGCTAAGCTGTGCCAGCTTCTTCTGAAGCGGCGTCTTTTCATCCTCCGCGTCGGTTATCGCCTTCGCGATCCTGCCCATCTCGGTTTCCATACCGGTTGCGGTAACTACCGCTTTTCCGCGTCCGTAAACGACTGTCGTGCCGGTATAGATCATATTCGCTCTGTCGCCGAGAGGGACCTCGCCGCTTTCGGTAACAATCGTTTCGGCTTTCTTTTCGCTCGGGACCGATTCGCCCGTCAGCGCCGATTCCTCGACCTTTAACGACGCGGCTTCAAAAAGTCTCGCGTCCGCGGGAACGGCGTCGCCCGCTTCTATCATAATAACGTCGCCGACGCAAAGCTCTTCGCTTCCGATAATAACGACGTTGCCGTCGCGTAAGACCTTGCATTTCGCCTTCGTCATTTCTTTAAGCGCGTCTATCGCTTTTTCCGCCTTGCTCTCCTGCAAAACGCCGAGCACCGCGTTAAGAATAACGACGAAAAGAATGATGATAACGTCCGCGAACGATTCACCCTCGACCACCGCCATAACGAAGCTTATAAGCGCGGCGACGAGAAGAACGATCGTCATCGGGTCGGCGAACTGCGAAAGAAAACGCTTCCATAAAGGCGTTTTCGGCGGCTCCGCGAGCTTATTATACCCGTTTTGCGCCAGCCTGCTTTCCGCTTCCGCGGATGAAAGCCCGTTTTCGCCCGAGCGTACCTCGGCGAAAACCTCGTCGATATTACTGATGTAATGTTTCATTTCCTCTGCCTTTCAAAAAAATAACGAGACTTTTTTATGACGCGCGTCATAAAAGTCTCGCTTCATAGGATGCCCACCGGAAAGCTTTGCTTTCGTGATGACGGCGGAACATACACGTTTCCGTGCAGCTACTCCCTTTTACGCGGCTATTCTACCATAAAGACTTGCCTTTGTCAATATTATTTTGCGCCGCATAGCTTTTTTCCGCTATTGACAAAACGCGCGCGCAGGAATATAATAACTTAATATGTAAAATTATCGGAAAAATATTCAAAACTTCCCGGAGGAATATAAAAAATGGATACCAACCGCCTTGCCGAATTACTTTATCCGAATATAAAAACTCTCCCCGCCGATATGGAATCGCGCTATCCCGCGCGTAATCTCCCCGAGGGCGCCAAGGTTACCCGCTTCGCCCCGAGCCCTACAGGTTTCCTTCATATAGGTAACCTCTACGGCGCGTTCACCGACGAAAGACTTGCCCATACCTCCGGCGGTATATTTTATTTAAGAATCGAAGATACCGACGCCAAGCGTACAGTCGAAAACGGTGTCGAACTTATTATCGAAACGCTTAAAAAACTCGGCGTCGAGTTTGACGAAGGCGCGGTCAGCGGCGGCGACAACGGCGCTTACGGACCTTACAGACAAAGCGAGCGCGCCGAGATATACCAGACCTACGCCAAACAGCTCGTCAGAGAAGGGAAAGCTTACCCCTGCTTCTGCACCGAAGAAGAACTCGAAGCGATAAGAGCAAAACAGGAAGCCGAAAAACTCACCCCGGGCTACTACGGTGAAATCGCCGTCTGGCGCGACGCCCCGCTCGATAAAATCGAAGAAAAGCTTGCCGCGGGCGTTCCCTTCGTGCTCCGCTTCCGTTCCGAAGGAAATTCCGCGAACAAAATGAAATTCAACGACCAGATAAAAGGCGATATCGACGTTACCGAAAACGATATCGACCACGTTATCTTAAAGAGCGACGGCATCCCCACCTACCATTTCGCCCATGCCGTCGACGATCACCTTATGGGCACCACCCACGTCGTCCGCGACGAAAGCTGGCTTTCGACTCTTCCGTTCCATATCCAGCTTTTCAAAGCCCTCGGCTTCAAAATGCCCAAATATTGCCATACCGCCCAGATGTTAAAGCTCGACGAGGGCAATAAGCGTAAGATTTCCAAACGAAAAGACCCCGAAGCCGCCCTTACCTTCTACCACGCGCAGGGATACCCCGTCTCCGCCGTCCGCGAATATCTGCTTACGATACTTAATTCCAACTTCGAGGAATGGCGTAACGCCAACCCCGACGCGAAGATAGAAGATTTTAAATTCACCACGAAGAAAATGTCGGTCTCCGGCTCGCTTTTCGACCTCGATAAGCTTAACGACGTCTCGAAAAACGTCATTTCCCGTATGTCCGCCGAAGAGGTTTATGCTTCCTCGCTCGCGTGGGCAAAAGAATTTGACGCTCCCTTCGCTTCTATCCTCGAAAAAGATAAAGACTACGCCGTAAGGATCTTGAATATCGGACGCGGCGGCAAAAAGCCGAGAAAAGATATCGCGCTCTGGAGCGAGATAAAACACAGTATGTCCTTCTTCTACGACGACCTTTTCGAAAAAGAGGATAAAATCCCCGAAAACTTCGCCGAAAATGATATAAAAGCCGTTTTCGAGGGCTTCAAAGCCACCTACGACGAAGCCGACGAACAAAACGACTGGTTCGCGAAGATTAAGGCGATAGCCGAACAAAACGGCTTCTGCCCCGATATGAAGCTTTATAAAGCCAACCCCGAAAGCTATAAAGGCAGCGTCGCCGACGTAAGTATGTTCCTTCGCGTCGCCGTTACCGGAAGACTCAATTCCCCCGATCTTTACGAGGTAATGCATATCCTCGGCAAAGAAAAGGTTTTCTCCAGACTGTCCTTTTAAGGAGTAATAAAAATGGAAAGCAATTTTATTCACGAATTTATTGACGAAGACCTCGCGAAAAATCCCGGAATGAAGATACATACCCGCTTCCCGCCGGAGCCCAACGGTTATCTTCATATCGGCCATTGCAAAGCGCTCGTTATAGATTTCTCGACAGCCGTAAAATACGGCGGGCTCTGTAATCTCCGTATGGACGATACCAACCCCGCCAAAGAAGATACCGAGTTCGTCGACGCCATAAAAGAGGATATCCATTGGCTCGGCTTCGATTGGGACGACCGTTTCTTCTACGGCTCCGATTATTTCGAAAAGACCTACGAGCTCGCCGAACAGCTTATAAAAAACGGCGACGCCTACGTCTGCGAGCTTACGCCCGAACAGTTCAGCGAATACCGCGGAGACCTCGGCAAACCCGCCGTTTCTCCCTATCGCGACAGACCGATCGAAGAAAACCTCGATTTGTTCCGCCGTATGCGCGCCGGTGAGTTTCCGGAAGGGAAGTATACCCTCCGCGCGAAGATAGATTTAGCCTCCGGCAACTTCAATATGCGCGACCCCGTGCTTTACAGGATAAGATATATCGACCATCACCGTCAGGGAACGAAATGGTGCATCTTCCCGATGTACGACTTCGCCCATCCGATACAGGATGCCCTCGAGGGCATAACCCATTCTCTCTGCTCGCTCGAATACGAAGACCACCGTCCGCTCTATAACTGGGTCATCGAGCACGTCGACGTCCCCTCGAAGCCGCGCCAGATAGAATTTGCCCGCCTTAACGTTACCAATACCGTTATGAGCAAACGTTTCCTTCGCCATCTCGTCGAAACGAAGCTCGTCGACGGCTGGGACGACCCGCGTATGCCCACCCTCTGCGGCTTGCGCAGAAGAGGCTTCACCGCCGCGTCCATTCTCGACTTTATCGACCGTGTCGGCGTCGCGAAGAATAATTCTCTCGTCGATATCGCGCTTCTCGAGCATTGCGTCCGCGAGGACCTGAACCTTCACGCTCTCCGCCGCGTCGCGGTCTTCGACCCCGTGAAAGTTACGGTTACGAACTATCCCGCCGATAAAACCGAGTATTTCGAGCTTCCGAACAACCCCAACGACGAAAACGCGGGTACGCGAAAGCTCCCCTTCAACCGCGAGCTTTATATCGAGCGCGAAGACGTCTCGCTCGACCCGCCTCCCAAATATTTCCGTATGAAAAAAGACGGCGAGGTCCGTCTTATGGGCGGCTATATCGTTAAATGTACCGATATCCTGACCGACGAAAACGGCAATATCACCGAGGTTTTGTGCGAAGCCGACCTCGAAACCGGAAACGGGATGCCCGCCGACGGCAGAAAGATAAAGGGAACTATCCATTGGCTCTCCGCGAACGACTGCGCCGAGACCGACGTGATGATGTACGGCAGACTTTTCACCGAAGCGGATATGAACTCCGTCGAAAGCGCGAAGTATTCCGAATATCTCAACCCCGAATCCAAAATCGAGCTTAAAGGCGTAAAAGTCGAAAAAGCGCTTCTCGATGCCGCCCCCGGCGATAAATTTCAGTTCGTCCGTAAAGGCTATTTCTGCAAAGATACCAAAAATCCTTCCGTCTTCAACTCCGTCGTCGAGCTTAAAGACAGCAAAAAGTTCTGAAAAAGCAAAAATCAATCAAAAAAGTCAAGTACGATTAAGTAAATCATACTTGACTTTTTATTTTATCCTTCGCGAAAGTTACTTTCGCGCATTTTAAAGCTTTTTGGCACACCTTTTTCTCGAAAAAGGTGTGAGCTTTTTTGCTTACTTTTTTCTCGAAAAAAGTAAGGAATACAAACGCTTATTCTTTCGGAATGGTGTTATACGAAACGGTGATGTATTTTCTTTCCGAAACGCCGTCGTAGATTTCGAGAACGACTTCCTCGGTACCCACGAAGTTCTTGGGCGCGATGTAGATGAGCTTGCCGCCGAGCGAGAGACGAAGCTCGCCGTAAATCGGGCTCTTCTTGATGCGGAACTGAACCTCTTCGAGGCTGGGAAGGTCTGCGGTGATCTGCGAGCCCGCCTTGACTTCGACCTGAACGTCGACGTAAGGTGTTATGTCGCTTGCGATGCCTTCGAGGAAGGATTCGTCAAGCCTGTTGTGAGCGTATTCGTTGCTGAGGTCGTAGACTTCGTGATATTTCTTGTCTTCGTTGCGGTAGGAACGGTTGAACGCGCCGGGCGCGCCGCCTTCGTAATAAACCTTGACGCTGTCCATATATCCTTCGGTAACGCCTGCGCCGAGATATTCTCTGTAAATCTGTCTGGAGCCAGCTCCTCTGTAGTCCTCGATCTCGATTTCTACGCACATGCCGTAAAGCTTGGCAAGCTCCGCGGTGGTTTTAAGCCTCGTGGGCTCCGCGTCGTGGAACATGTAGTTCGGCTGTAAGCAAGCTATGTCGAAGCCGACCTTGTGGTTGTACCATGCGCCGTAAGCCGTGAAATAGGGGCACCAGAAGCTCTTGTAGCCGAGCTTGTGGATGTATTCGTTGAATCCGGTCATAAGCTCTTCGTCGAAGCTGCCCTGTCTGATAGCTTCGTGTACCCAATAGAATCCGACGAGCTCGACGTTCTGATAGTTCTGCTCGTTGAATCTCTTTATGGTCTCGTCCGCCTGCCATTTAACGCATTCGAGCGCGGTCTTGATGTTATCGCATTTCTCGCCGTTGAAGGTGTCGCTTACCGCGGGTGCCGCAACGGATATCCAAATCTTCTCTTTGCCTTCGATGCCGAGCTCTTCGTTGACGATGCCTCTCATGTTCTCGATGGCGCTGCAGTTCATTTTATCATAGAAAACTTCTTTAAGGAACCAGTCGTGTTCGTCGTTTCTGTTGGAATAACTGTTGAGGTCGTTGGCGGTGGAAATGCAAATGGAGTTGTTGAAAATTTCTTCCGCTTTGCCGTTTTCGTCGAGATGGGCGATAAATTCCTTCGCGGTCTGCTCGGAAATGGTGTAGTTTTCGTCGCAGTGAACGCCGTAGCCGTTGGTGATGCCGAGGAATACGATGTTCTCGCAGCCTTCAACGACGTTCTTGTCGGGATAAGAACCGTAAACGAGCCCTTCGGGGATATAAGCTTCCTTTGCGCCGGTTGCGTTCTTTTTGCCCATGACCGCGAACTCGTCAACGTAAACCATACAGGAAACGTCGTTGTTCGGAACGGTCTGGAAGGTCATTCTGACGTATCTTGCGACCATCGGCTCTTTAAGCTTTTCGTCGATTTCGAATCTGTTCTTTTCGGCGATGCCGCTGCCGTAAACTTCGTTTACCGCCGCCGCGACGGGGGTCCAGTTGACACCGTCGGTGCTTACCGAGAAGAGGGTAACGGGAGGCGCCGCGATGCCGGTCTGCATATTGTCGTAATAGCAGGTCTTGAATTCGCTGACGCTTACGTTGCAGCCGAAGTCATAAATAATGTGGCGTCCGCCGCCGCGATAGAAGTGGAACCAAGTGCCGAGCACGTCGTCGTTCAAAAACCTCGCGTCGTCCATGCCGCTGTTCGTGTGATTCTTCGGGAGTCTGTCGAACTGCTTTATAACGATGGTAGTGTCATCGAGAAGCGCGAGGTTCTGAAGCTTGTTGAAGTCTTCTTCGTTTTCGGAATAAACGACGGTGGGGTCGCCGGTGTTGAGCTTGCAGGCATAAAAGTCGTCGATGTAATCCTCGTTGCCGTTTTCCGCGCCGCATTTAAGGTCTATATTGCCGTGTTCGGAATATTTATAACCGAAAATCTCGTCGATGAATATAAACGATTTGTCGGACGCCGCGCATTGAATCCTGATGTATCTTGCTTTTATGGTCTTCGGGAGCGAAAGCACGAAGTCATAGCAAGCGCTGTCGGGAAGATCTATCGGCATACTGAGCTTGCAGACCTCGATATAGGTCTCGTCGTCGTCGGAAACGCGTAACGACACGTATTTCGGCGTACCTATGCCGTAGTCGATCATGCGGAGCGTGCTGACGACTATTTCGGATATCCCGTGGTCGGCGGTGCCCATATCAAAGGTGATGATAGCCGACGAGCCGTTGCCCCAGCCGACGAAGCTTTGCTTGTCGAAAACTTCTCTGGTAGCCCCGTCGGTAAGCTTGTTGTTGCCGTTGGGGTACGTATCGGAAGTCGGGGTGGCGATGGTGTAATCCATATCTTCGAAAAGGTTTATGGCGTTAAGCTTGGAATCAACCTCTTCGCCGAGACAAGCGTTTATCTTGGCGATTTTCTGGTTTTCCGCCTGGCTGACTTCGCTCGTTTCCTCGGGAAGAGAGCTTTCGTCCTTGCCGCCTTCACATCCGGCGAATACCGCCGCGCAGGTGAGTGCCGCCAAAAGGATTGCGATTAACTTTTTCATAAAGTCTTCTCCTTGTATATCGCGGGCAGACATTCGTATTCGAATCCGCCCTCGAGCTGATATTTTTCCGCCTTTTTCAAATCGGCGTGCTTTGGTACTTTTTTGTCCGAAACGTAACATTCGATAAGCTTTTCGCCCTTCAAAACGGCATTTACAAACTTTTTATAACCGCCAAGGATATAATTGTAACCGCCGCAAAGCTTTATTTCGGGCATGTTCCCGCTTATCAAAGCGGGGTAGACCGCCTTCGGCGAAACCAATATCTTCGTTCCGTTATATTCGCCGTTTTCGAATTTTCCGACCTCGGCTTTTATTATTTCCGCCGCTTCCTCGGCGGTGATGAAGGTCGTGTCTATGATTAAATCGTAGTTGTTGTAATCGGAATAGTCAACGCCGTATATCTTCTTGAAACGCTCGCATTCAAGCGTGGCGCGTTCCTCAAGCTTGTCCTTTGCGTCCTCAAGCGAGGAATACTGCTCTCTTCCGCGAAGCTCGTCCGCCGCCACTCTTTTCGCCGCGGTGTACGGCTCGACGTAGGAGTAAACCTTAAAAGTCGATACCGCGAAATGCCACGCCATTCTCGAATCGAAAATAAGCCTGTCGTTAATTCGCTTTACCGAAATATCCCTTACGGCGTCATCGATAATATGGTCGAGGCTCGAATCCTCGGTCATGCGCCTGTTGAGCTCAAGCGTGTCTATACCCATCCCGTCGGCGATCTCTCTCTGTATCTTGCCGGTGGAATATATCTCGTAACCGTATTTTTCTTTCATAATACCGCAGATCGTCGATTTTCCGCTTCCGAGTCTGCCGGTTAACGAAATATTCATATAAATCACCTCCGAATTCCCGATTTTTCGCTTTATTCATATATCGGATGCGTTTCGCAAAGCCTCGAAACTTCCGAAAGAATATAATCTCTGTTCGCGTCAAGGTCCGTCGCGGTAAGCTTTATAAGGTGCGCGACGGTGCGCATATCGTCTTCCTTGAATCCGCGCGAGGTTACGGCGGGAGTGCCTACTCTTATGCCGCTCGTAATAGTGGGCTTCTCGGGGTCGTTGGGGATAGCGTTCTTGTTTACGGTTATCCTTACCTCGTCAAGCTTCTGTTCAAGCTCTCTGCCCGTGATATTCATACTGCGAAGGTCGAGAAGAAGAAGGTGGTTGTCCGTGCCGCCCGAAACTATGTCGAAGCCTTCTTCTTTAAGCGCGGTTTCAAACGCCTTCGCGTTTTTGATGATCTGTTTCTGATATTCTTTAAATTCTTCGGTCATCGCTTCGCCGAAAGCGACCGCTTTCGCCGCGATGATATGTTCAAGCGGGCCTCCCTGCGTCCCGGGGAATATCGCCTTGTCGATTTTCTTCGCCCACTGCTCTTTACAGAGTATAAGTCCTCCGCGCGGTCCGCGAAGTGTCTTGTGCGTGGTGGTGGTAACGACGGCGGCGTAGGGAACGGGGGAGGGATGTAATCCTGCCGCGACGAGTCCCGCGATGTGCGCCATGTCGACCATAAGTATCGCGCCGACCTTGTCGGCTATCTCTCTGCATCTCGGAAAGTCTATTATTCTCGGGTAAGCGCTCGCGCCGACGACGATCATCTTCGGCTTGCATTCAAGCGCGATCTTTTCCATTTCGTCGTAATCTATTCTGTGCGTCTCGGCGTTTACGCCGTAGGGAACGACATTGAAATATTTACCGCTTATGTTTACCGGCGACCCGTGCGAAAGATGTCCGCCGTGCGCGAGGTTCATACCCATAACGGTATCGCCCGGCTCGAGAAACGCGAAGAACACCGCTAAATTTGCGCTCGCGCGGCAATCCGGCTGAACGTTCGCGTGGTCCGCGCCGAAAAGCTTTTTGGCGCGTTCTATCGCTATTCTTTCGACCTTGTCGACCTCATAGCATCCGCCGTAGTATCTGTGATCGGGGTAACCCTCGGCGTATTTGTTGGTTAGGATCGTGCCGGCCGCGGCAAGCACGCTTTCGCTGACGATGTTTTCGCTTGCGATAAGCTCGATGTTGTGTTTCTGTCTCGTCAGCTCGCCGTCGATGGCAGCCGCGATTTCGGGATCGTGGTCGTAAAGATAGTCGATGTTTCGCATTTTTCGGTTTCCGCCTTATTTAAAGAATATTAGATTTAATATATCATATATGGCGACGCCAAATATGAACAAATTGTTAATATTTCGACTTTTTGATAAAAAAATCCGCCGCGCTTTAAAGGCACGGCGGAAATAACGTTAATCTGAGAATGCGTCTACGGTCTCGGCGATATCGCTGTTTATCATATCTCTTATCGAGTCGAGCGTAGAGGAGAAGGTCTGGGTGCCGGAGAAGGCGATTTTGTTAAGGAAATTGCCTACCGAGTTGCTGTCGTAGGTCGAGGTGCCGCCCCAGTTATAGACGATACCCGGCTCGTAAACTCTGCCGCCGAATATAAGGTCGAGCATAGCTTCGCTCTCGTCGTCCTGTATCTTGCGGAGCTTAAGAATAACGTTGTAATAAGCGTTCTTCGTGGTGTCGGTGGACGCTTCGCAAAGCGCCTGCGCGATTATCGAGGCTTTTTCGGGATTATAGCTCGAATAGGGGATAGCCACGCAGGTAGCGTAAAGCGTCGAAACGAGCGAACGGTAGCCCTCCTGGTTCTTGTCGAGCTTCGGAACGGGAAGCACGCCGAAACGGCAGTCATAAGTACCGAGGTCGATAAGGTCGATTATCGCCATAGCTCTGAAAAGCGCGTTTCCGTTCGCGACGGATTCGGTAGCCGCGGTCCATACGGAGCCGCCGCCCGCCGACGCGGTGGAATAATAAGTCCCGGTCGTGTCGTCGATTTTTCCGGTGCAGTTCGCGTCGTTGATAATGTCGAATATTTTTCCGAAAACCGTTGCGCCTGAAGTGCTGTCGACCGCGAGATAGGGGATATCGTCCGCGTTTTTAAGCGTAAGGTTTTCGCCAGCGCCTATAAACATCGAGGTAGTGAAGTTGCTGTTGATAAGAAAACCGTAGGTGTCCTTGCAGCTCATACCCGGCTGTCCGTCGGTGTCGGCGGTGATTTTGCTTGCCATCTCGCTCAATTTGTCGATGGTCCATTCGCCGCTCGAAACGAGGTCGTATGGGCTTTCAAGTCCCGCCTTGTCAAGCACGTCCTTGTTGAACGCTATCGCGTGCGTGCAGGCGAGTGCGAGCAGGCTTATGTCGCCGGTAACGAAATAATTTTTGTTGCCGATAGAAAGCGCCTCGGTGGCGTTTTTGTCCCAGCATTCGTGCTCGAGATTGAGATATTTGAGGTCGTTAAGCGGTAAAATGGATTGCTCCATCGCCAGCGTCGCGGCGTCGGGAATATAAGGCATAACAAGGTCGTAAGCGCCCGTCGGCGAAAGCGCTTCGGTACGGACGAGGCTTACCATATTTTCGTTGCTTTCGGTTCTGACTTCGGAAATCTTTACGCCGAATCTGCTCTCGACGAGCTCGTTTCTCTTTATGATTTCGTCGTTGAGAACGAGCGGGGAAGTCTCCTGCGGCATAATCTCTATCGAAGCGTAGGTCCCGTAGGAATCGCCGGGAACGAGAATAACGAAATCGACGCCGCCGTAATTAACGTCGGGCAATCCCGCGAAAAGCTCTTTCTTCGGCGCGGATACTTCCGAGCTTTCGGCTTCGGTGCTCTCTTCATCGCCTCCGCATGCGCAGAATGCGGCGGAGATAAGACATATCAAAAGTATAAGTGCGGTGATTCTGATGATTTTCTTCATAAGTTTCCTCCGTAACTGATTTTTGTTTATTATATCAAATCCGTTTCAATCCGTCAAGTGAAAACGCGCATAAGAATTTGTAATATAACGAATATATATTTTGACAACCGTCTTTTATTGTGATATAATCAACTTAAATATAAAGTTTTTTCGCTTAAAGAGGATTTTTATGTTTGAAAAATCTATCCCCGAGCTTTCCGTCGACTTCGTGTTAAAGCTTTTCGGCACCCTCGACGGAAATATAGAGAATATCGAAAACGCCTTCAACGTTACCGTCGCCGCAAGGGAAGGCACGGTTAAGGTCTCCGGCGAGAGCGTCAGCGACGTCAACCTCGCCGTTTCCTGCGTCGAACAGCTCGAGCGCGTCAGCCGTCATGCCGAGGTCATCGACGAAAACACGATAAACTACGTTATAACCATGGTGCGCGAGGAAAAGCAGGAAGAGCTCTCCGCCATCTACGACGACTGCATCTGCCTTACCAACAAAGGCAAACCGATAAAAGCCAAAACCGTCGGCCAGCAAAAATACGTCGACGCGATAAATAACAACACGATAGTCTTCGGCGTCGGCCCCGCAGGTACGGGAAAAACCTTTTTAGCCGTCGCCATGGCTGTTACCGCGCTTAAAAAGAAACAGGTCTCCAAAATAGTCCTCACCCGTCCCGCCGTCGAAGCGGGCGAAAAGCTCGGATTTTTGCCCGGAGACCTCCAAAGCAAGATCGACCCCTACCTTCGCCCCCTATACGACGCTCTCGGCGAGATGCTCGGCGGCGAAAGCTTCAAAAGCTGCTCCGAGAAGAATATAATCGAAATAGTCCCGCTTGCCTATATGCGCGGCAGAACGCTCGACGACGCGTTTATAATTCTCGACGAGGCGCAGAACACGACGAAAGAACAGATGAAAATGTTCTTAACCCGTCTCGGCAACAACAGCAAAGCCATCATCACGGGCGATATAACCCAGATAGACCTTCCGTATATGCGGAAAAGCGGACTTGTCGACGCTCTCGAGATACTCGACGATATAAAAGGTATCGCGATATTCCGCTTCACCCATAAAGACGTCGTCCGTCATCCTCTCGTCCAAAAGATAATACAGGCGTACGAAAAACGCGATAACACCCTTCGCGAAAAAGACGGCGAAAAACGCGTTTTCAGGAGAATAAAAAATGATTAAAATATATTTTCAGAACGAAACCGAGCCAATACCTAAACTTTACGAAACCTTGATGAAGCGCGTCATACGCGAAACGGTCAAAGAAAAATTCCCGAACCATAAATTCGAAGTAACCGTTACGATATGCGACGACGAAACCATCCACGCGCTCAACAAAGAGCATCGCGGCGTCGATAGGCCGACCGACGTGCTCTCCTTCCCGTTCTACGATTTCGATATGCCCGAAGTGCTCACGCTTCTCGGCGATATCGTGATTTCGCGCGATACGGCGTACAGGCAGGCGGACGAATACGGCCATTCTCCGAAGCGTGAATTCTGCTTCCTCGCCGCCCACTCGGCGCTTCATCTCCTCGGCTACGACCACGAAACCGACGGCGAGAGGGAAGAGATGGAGCAAAAACAGCGCGAGATACTCGACCGTCTCGGAATAAAGAGGTAAAAAAATGACAAAAACAGCTTTTATTATGATAGCCGGCAAACCCAACGTCGGCAAAAGTACGCTTTTAAACACCCTTCTCGGTGAAAAAGTCCCGATAGTATCGAGAAAACCCCAGACCACGCGTAACCGTATAACCGGAGTTCTCACCAAAGGCGAGAATCAGTACGTTTTCACCGACACCCCGGGTCTCCATAAACCTAAAACCCTCTTAGGCGAATATATGATGAAATCCGTCGGAAACGTCGAAGCCAACTCCGATATCGTCCTTTTCGTCAACGAGGCGGGCACCGAGCTCAACAATAACGAAAAAGACGTTCTCGACCGCTATCACGCTTCGGGCATCACGACGCTTCTCGTTATCAACAAAACCGACCGCGCC
>JAZUJV010000204.1:0-2990 GCA_045642945.1 Eubacteriales bacterium
AAAGACAGCGAGGAAAAATTCGCCGTTTCGCGTAAAATGGTCCCGATATGGCGGCGTGCCGCCGAAATTGAATTACGCGGCGATTATTACCCGCTCACCGAATGTAAAAAGGATGCCCGTGATTGGTTTGCCATGCAGTTCGACGATAAAGGAAAAGGCGACGGCTTCGTGCAGGTGATCCGTAATGTTCTCGTTGAAGAAAATACGTATGTCCTGAAAATGAAAGCCGTAAATCGCGATGCAAAATATCGCCTTGAGAATATGGAAAGCGGGGAAGTAATGAACTTTTCCGGCGAAAGTCTGCTAAAAGGTATACCGTTAAAACTCGGTCCGCGCAGTGGACAAATCTGGTTCTACCGAATAGAAAAATAAAGCAAAAGCGAGGGTGTGTAGCCCTCGCTTTTACTGTTTATTCCAAATAATCACGAATCAAAATCATAAGGAAGGACAAATTCTTTCGACCCTTCATACGACGGTACGACCTTTTTTAAGCTCGGCAGACGCCGCCACACGAAGTTACCGTGATTCATGTCGTCAAAGCGCTTGTCATATCCATCCATAACCGGATAAAGCACAAGCTTTGGTTGACATAATGTGTAAAACTCATCCGTAGCCCCGTGATATCCGTGATGTGCGATCTGAAGAATATCACATCTAAGATGATTCCTGAAACAATCGCAGATAATATCCGCCGAATCCGCTTCTATATCGGCGGGGAAGAGTATGTTTTGCCCGCAAACGTTTATTCTTATAACCGTCGACGCGTTGTTAAGAGATTTGATGTAAAACGGGTTGTTGAACGCGTCCTGCGCCGAAAATAAAACCTCGACCTCGCAGCCCGGTAATATCCATTTCTGACCCGCAAACGGCTTGATAAACTCACATCCGTTAAAGCTATTTGCCATACCCTTGATGTCCCAATGCCAAACCGTATCGCTGTTTTTAAGGTAATCTTCCTGCGTCGGCGAAAACACGATTTTCTCGACTGTTACCTTGTCCGCTTTATTTTTGGCAAACCCGCGAAGTGTGTTGTAGTGATCGTCGTGCCCGTGCGTGATAAGCCAAGCGCGGATTATTATTCCGTCTTTCCGTACGTTAAGGCGGTTAAGCGATTCATAAAGATCGTCTTCTTCACCGTTATCGTTGAACCCGCCGTCTATTACAAAAAAACTTCCATCGCCAAGCCTTATAAAATAGCTCATCCCCATACCGCCGTTCGAAGCGCTCGGATGTCCTTGCCATATTACGGGCGGACAGATATTTTCTCCTTCGACGGTGATATTTTTATAAGTGTCGTTCCCACCTATGACGGCAGTTCGCCTTGCGGCAGAGCTGTAATAGGCGTAAATCATCCTATTTGCGTCGTTTTTAAGAAGAATATAGATGTTTCCGTCGATTTCGTTTTTCTTAATTCGCTTATATCCGTAATTTACGGCTTTATCAATATAAGCTTCAAATTCGCGGTCAGCCGTTCCGCTCACGATAAATCCGTAGTTCCCGTCGTCGTGGTCGAACGCGCCGACGTATTTCCCGAAACCGTAGTTCGGAATATCGCTCGGGAACGATTCTACTTTGCATCTGCAAGGCGTTTCGAAATTCGGCGTAAAGTCTTTCCCGCCGCCTTGTTTTGCCAAAAACTCAATATATTCAAGCGCCTCTTTTATACCTCTGTAAGAATGCGACGCGATATACGTTTTTCCCTCATAAGCGAAAAGCGCGTATTCGTTCCATTCAAGCGTAATAAGATATTCCGCAAAAGGCAAAAATTCGTATACGTCGGGAAGTATTATTATTTCCGAAGCGATCCGCTCGGCGCTTTCTTCACCTGTCTCCGCCGCGATCCGGCATATGAATTCTGCTTTAAGCTTATCCAAAACATGGGCGATATCTTCTTTAAGTATCTCTTTATACATATAGGATTCCTTTATCAATCAAAAAGACGTTTTAACTTTTCGTCTATCGCTCTTCCTATTTCTTCGCGCGAAACGGCGCGTTCGATAATGCAATGGTTTCCGCCGTGCACCGCGTCGAAATACGAATATCCGTTCTCGTCGATAGTGATTTTGCCGCGTACCGTTCTGTAAAAATACGGCAAAGCTCCGTATAGAGCGTAAAACGCGGTCGCGGGGTCCCATGAATGATGACCGTGCTTATTGCATTCGTAGACCTGCATACTGTAAGAATCCGGCGTTTCGCCTTTTCCCGCGTCGTATATCGGCTGACCCGAAAACAGGTTGAAACCAAGCTCGAAAGGCGAGCAGGTTATCGGAACGGGGCAGACGTCAAACATTCTTCTCGCCGCGGGTATATCGCAAAGAATGTTCCACTCGCAAACGGGTTTAAGCGTACCGTCCTCCGAAATTCCGTAAGGCTGCGGATTTCTCGCGTCCTGATGTCTAAAACTGCATCCCATCACCGCTATTTCTTTTACCGAGCGTTTCATAAGCTCTTTTCCGTCAAGCGGCGAAATATCGTCCGGACCGCTTTCGATAAGCGCGTCGATATTCGACATTGAACCGACCACAACAAGCGTTACGTCTTCGTTTTCCGAAAGAAGCTTGCGAAGCAGAACTACCGCGTCAATAACGTTCTCGTATTTCGGCGTGTCCTCTTTTCCGAACTTTTCTACAACCGGATAAGCGTAAGTACCGCGGTATTCCTTTCTGTTTTCGGGAATAGGCATCCGCCCGAGCGGTATGTTTTCAAATCCGTGCTGGCGCAGTATCTCGTATATGCATCCGCACGCGGCATAGCAGAAATACGAATAAGTTATACCCAAAAGTTCGCATTCTCCCGCTTTTGCCGCGGAAAGAAGAAGGTCGAGCGCGATTACGTCGTCGCAGTCACTTCCGAGATCGGTGTCGAATATTATCTTTTTTGCTTCCATCGGATAACTCCTTGTGATTCGATTTTTGACATTATTTTATGATATTTGTTTCATATTGCAGTATAACATCAAGCGCAAACAAAAACAATGGAATTTTTGAATA
>JAZUJV010000205.1:0-3258 GCA_045642945.1 Eubacteriales bacterium
GCGAAGAATTCAAAGGCGCGGATATTAAAAGTTACGTTTCATTCTCGGTATTCGACGACGGGATCGACGAATACGGCGCGGTCATAGAATGCTTTATAGACGAAGCGCGGGAAGAATATATCGCAAGGCTCGACGGAGAGATAGAAAAAAATCTTTCGAAGAAAAGATATTTGCACACCTTTCGCGTGGCGAAGATAGCCGTCGCTTTGGCGAAGCGTTTCGGAGGCTCGGAACGCAAAGCGGAGACAGCGGGGCTTATGCACGACGCGGCGAAGGAAAACACGATGGACGAAAACCGCGAAATCATAAAAAACGCGGGAATGGCGCTCGCGGGATTCGAGCTTAACGAACATTCGATACTTCACGCCGCGGCGGGCGCCGTCGTAGCGAAGGAAAAATACGGAATAGAAGACAAAGAGATCTTAAACGCCGTAAGATACCACAACGGGCGTCCCGCGATGAAGCCGCTTGAAAAAATAATATTTCTGGCGGATCATCTTGATTTTATTTACAAAAACCGAGTGCGCTCGGGCAACGACATTATTCGGGAAAAAGACATAGACCGCGCAATCTTTAAGATGATAACCGTCATCAACCAAGTTCTCGTCAGAGGCGGGAACACGGCGGACGCAATTACCGAAAGCACGATGAATTATATGTTCGTAAGGTTAAGCGTCGACGACGAGCAGGTTTTGCCCACGAAGGACGTGCGCACGCCGATAAGCGACGCGCTTTTCGACAGGGCTTTGGAGATAAGCACGCAAAGAGGGCTTGCGCTTCGCTCGGTAAAAAACATACGCGACCTCGGCGGGATAAAAGCGGGCGAAAGAATCATAAAGCGCGGGAAGCTTATCCGTTCGGCGAAGCTTTCGGAGCTGACGGAAGAAGACGCGAAGAAATTAGCAGGCGCGGGCGTTAAAACGATAATAGATTTAAGAAGCGAAAACGAAGCGGAAAAGGCGCCGAATATGAACGTGGAAGGTTTTGAGACCGTCCGCTTCCCGCTGCCGACGCTTGAGATGACGGAATACCAGAAAAACGTTCAGGAAAAGTTCTTTCTGACGGACCCCGGGGCAGAAAAGGCATATTATCTTACGGAATATTTAAGCTGTATCAATATGAAAGACCTTTACACGCGCATCCTTACGGAGGAATCGGCGATAGAAAGTCTTAAAGGCGTTTTCGGCTTGCTTTGCTCATCGGACGGGGGATTTTTGTTCCACTGTTCCGACGGGAAGGACCGCACGGGCGTTGTCGCGGCATTGATATTACTTGCGCTCGGGGCGTCAAAGAAGGACATACTTGAAGACTACTACACTTCCCTGCTCGCGACGTTTTCGGAGACCGAGGCGTACGCGCAGAGCTTACGCGTTCAGCATTATTCCGAGGATTATATTGACGAGATAAGATATTTCAACGGTATCGGAATGAACATCGCCGAAAGCGTTGCGGACGAATTAGCGGAAAAATACGGCTCGGCGGAAAATTATCTTAAAAGCGGGATAATTACCGACGAGCAGATTAAGATACTTAAAGAGAAATATTCGGAATCGCGGGCAGGCGCGAAGGGTGAAATATGAAAGACGGAAAAGCGAAGCTCGAGAGCTTCGGTCAGGAGCTTATACGCGACCCGCTCGCGGAGAGAGAGATTTTTAAAGAAAACGAATACCAGGCGAACATACTTATAGCGAAGACGATGCTCGCCGCGGCGGGAGTTATACTTATTTGCTGGATCTTGAACGCTTTCGGCGTTCTTGAAGTCGGGCGGCAGTACGCGATACCGACGTTTCTCGGCGGCAGCACGGCGTTTATCATTCCGGCGGTGATAACGCATATTTACAAGGGCGAGAGAGGCTGGATAAAATACATGCTTCTCGTATCGGTAACGCTCGTTCTGGCGTATATGAGTGCCATTCTTTCATACAATACGCCGCTTCTTATCATCTTCCCCGTCGTTTTCAGCTGCCGTTATTATTCCGGCGCGATAACGGCGAAGACGGCTGTTCTTTCGTTTTTCGTGTTCGCGGCCTCGGCGTGGCTCGGGGCTTACACGAGCTTTGACAGTCCCGATATGAACTTCGCGGCGGACACTTTGCACGAATACGTCAGAAACGTGATGCTTCTTTCGTTTATGCCGAGGCTTCTTACCGCTGCGGTAATATCGGTTTTCTGTTTCGGAGTGGCGAGATACGGCAGAAAGATGGTTTTGGAGCAGGACGAGGTCTCGCGTAAGACTGCGAGGATAAACACCGAGCTCGAGATGGCGGGACAGATACAGAGTCAGGCGCTCCCGAAGGTGGAAAATCTTTCGGAAAACGCCGTAAGGCGGTTTGACATCGCGGCGGAGATGATCCCTGCGAAAGAGGTCGGCGGCGATTTTTACGATTTCTTTTATCCCGACGAGTCGCACATCGCGCTTATCATAGCGGACGTGGCGGACAAGGGCGTTGCGGCTTCGCTTTATATGATGATGGCGAAGACGCTTCTGAGCAGCCGTATCGGCTCGACGCTTTCGCCCGCAAAGGTGCTTGAAAGCGTGAACAGATATCTTTATAAAAACAGCCCGAAGGGTATGTTCGTTACGACGTGGCTCGGTATTCTTGATTTGAAAACGGGCGTGCTCTCGGCGGCGAGCGCGGGGCACGAATACCCCGTTATACGCCGCGGGGAAAAGGATTTTGAGCTTATAAAAGACAAGCACGGATTCGTTCTCGGCGGTATGGACGGGATGAAGTTTCCCGAATACGTTTTGGAACTTGCAGAAGGCGACACGCTTTTCGTATACACCGACGGCGTTCCCGAGGCGAACGACGAAAACGGAAAAATGTTCGGCACGGAGCGCATGGTCGAATCGCTCAACCGACACAAAGACAAGAACATGGCGGAGCTTATCGGCGGTGTACGTGAAGACATACGCGGTTTTACCGGCAACGCGGCGCAGTTTGACGATATCACCATGCTCGCATTTCAGCTTCGCGGAAAAAACGAAAGTGAAATCACCGTCAATCCCACTCTCGGCGAGCTTTACGGAGTTCAGGAATACGTTCACGGCGAGATAGGGGTAAACACTCTTTCGGCGCAGCAGCACAAAAAAATCGACATTATAGTTGACGAAATATTCTCGAACATAGTAAAATACGGGCAGGCGACGAAGGTCGGTATTTGCTGTAAAGACTTCGGAAGCGGCGACCGCATCGTCTTCCGCGACGACGGCATACCCTTCGACCCGCTTAAGATAAACAAAGGCGTCGCGCCGAC
>JAZUJV010000206.1:0-5274 GCA_045642945.1 Eubacteriales bacterium
TCGAGCTCGACTTTTTCGTCCGAAAGAGTCAAAGGCTCGGGCTTGATGAAAAGGCAGCAAACCGTGATAAGTATGACCGCTAAAATAAACGGCGGCGCCATAATACCGACGAACTCGCCGTTCGGAATGTTGAATTTGGTATAAAGAAACAAATTCTGCGGATTCCCGAAAGGCGTCAGCATCCCGCCGAGGTTTGCCGAAATGTTCTGCATAATGAACGTGAACGCCATATATTTCCGCTTGTTCGCCGCCGTCAGAACAAAATATCCGAGCGGCAGAAAGGTTAACAGCGCCATGTCGTTCGCTATCAGCATCGAGCCGATAAAGGTGATATACACCAGCGCGAGAATACACATTCTCGCGTTTTTGAAAAGAATAACTATCTTTCTCGCGAGGATATAAAAGAAATTTATATCCTTCAAAGCGCAGACCACCGCGAGTACACAGAAAAGGCAGGTCAGCGTCTTGAAATCGAAATAAGACACGTATTCTTTGTCAAATGGAATAATAATACAGGTCGCCGCGGCGGCGAAGAGCGCGATGAACATCACCGCGTTCTTCTTTATAAATCCGAGCGACCGCTTAAAAAGCGTCTCTTCGGTCTCCATTTTTTATTCTTCGCCGTTCTTTCCGGCGTTTTCGCCCGTTTCGGTTGCTTCTTCGACGTCTTCCGCCACTTCTTCGACAGTTTCCGCCTCGATAGCTTCCGCTTCCGCTTCAACGGCTTCTTCGATAGCTTCCACTTCTTCGGCGGCTTCCGTTTCTTCTATTTCTGTCGCCACCGCAGTCAAAACCGCCGTTTCAGCCCCCGTTTCTTCGGCTTTTATTTCTTCGTCGTAAGCGTCCATGCCGTCGAAATAATCGTTCGAGAAGAATACGCTTTCCGCCTTGTGCTTCTTTATGATCTTGTTATAGATCATATAGATTATATAAAGCGCGAGCGCGATAAGCGATATCCAAAGCCCGCCGGGCAATTTAACGCTCGTCGCGCCGACGGTAAGGGTACATCCGACCTTGAATCCGGGCGTATGATAATCGAAAACGATGTCGCTTTCGCCCGCCGGAACTTCTACTGCGACGAAACCGTAAAATACCTTCAGAACGTCGGCGTCCTTGCCGTTTACCGTCGCGGTCCAGCCGTTATCTTCATAAGGCACGGAGAAGAAAACTATCCTCGTCTTGTCGCTGACGTAATGCGCCTTAAAGCCGTCCGACGAATATTCAAAGCTGTCGCAGCTCTCTTTCGCTCTCTGCTTCGTCGATTCGGAATAAACGCTCTTCGTCGCCGAAACGTGCTCGTCGCCGACGTTTACGCGTTTAAGAATTTTCGAATAATATTCCGCGTCTCCGTCGGGAACTACGAGATAACTGCAAAGAACGGCGTGTCTTTCGTTCTTGGTGTAGATCTTCTCGAAATCCTTTTCGGTCATGAACTCGTCGTAAGAGAAGCCCATCGGAATATAACATTCGTTTTCGTAGATATCAAATTTATTCTGGGTGTCGTAATAGTTGAAGCCGTAAGCGTCGTGCTTCTGCTTCCATTCCTTCGTAACGACGGTGTTGCCGTTTTCGTCTTCTGTCGTCTCGCTCGTTTCACGTCTGTTGTTCGTGCCCGTGCGGATAAACGAATATTTCGTGCTCGTGAAGCCGCGAAGCCCGTAAAGCTTGCTCTCGGCTCTCGAGCCGACGTCTCTCGTTACGCCTATCTTCGGATAAAATTCCATAATGGAAGGCGGAACTACCGTGTGGAAACATTCGATAGACGGATATTCCCAGTATATGCCCAGATTGTCGAGCGTGCTCGTGTTAGTCGTGCGGTAGAAGTCTATACGGTAAAATTCTTCGTGCGGGTCGGGTAAAACGACCTCGCCGTTTATCGCCTGATCGACGAGGAAATGGCTGTCGCTTCCGTACATTTTGCCGTTCGTGATGTGTATACAGCCGTAAAGCACGGTCATACAGCAAACCGCCACGGTAACCGCCTTAGCGAAAATCTTCGTCCCGCGGTATTTTCTTATAAGCCATACCGTCAGAGCCGTGCCTAAAAACGCGATAGCGACGTAGATGCAGAAGCGAAGCATAAACGGCGGATGACCGAGCCTGTAAGCGTCGTCCTTGTCTTTGTCTTTAAGCCAAAGCAGCCCGAGCGGAACCGCGACCGCCGTGCAGATAACGGTGGATATCCCCGCGGGGATGACCCATTTCGTCCTGCTGTCTTCCAAAGCCACCGTCGTCGCGAGCGTGAACATCATAATCATCATATAAAGCCATCTTGCGTAATACGACGAGTTGAAAAGGAAGAATATGCTGTTAAGTACCGGAACGAGCGAGCAAACGAAAAGGAAAACCATAAGCTTTTTAAGCCATTTTCTGCCTTTTACGGTATAAAGCGCGAAAACGCCGTTCATCGCGAACATCGGCAGATACATGGATATCGAAGCCCATCTCGTTTCGTGTCCGTAAAAGAAGTTGACTCTCGATGGGATATCGGGCGGGAAGAAATACGATTCGAATATCTGACCGTATCTCTGCCAATAAAACTCTCCGCTCTTGCGGTAGATGAACAACGCCTTGAATTTTTCGACGACGGCGTCCCATTTTCCGCCCTTGAATATAAAGTTGATAAGGTTCGTGAAGAATTCCGCGATAGTTCCGGTGAACGATCTCTCGATCCTCGAGTTGCCCATAAGCGCGCCCGCGGCGGGCAGGAATATGAACATCGACATCGCGAAGCCCAATACAGCCTCGAGGATAAGACGGATGAACTTCGGAATATCTATCTTGAACGACCTTGTCGAAAGTCTGAAAAGGAAATAAACGATACAGAAAACGACCTGCCCCGCGAACATAAAATAGTTTATCATCGCGTTTATCGTTACCGCGACGGCGAAAAGCCCGCGTCTGTCGTTCTGTACGAGCTCTTCCATACCGATAAGAAGGAGAGGGAAGAACGCCACCACGTCGTGGAACTGGTTAAAGAAGGTGTTGTATATCTGGAATCCCGAGAAAGAATAAAGTAACGCGCCGATTACCGCGTAATCCTTGTTCTTTACGAATCTCTGGAGATAAGCGTAAGCCGTTATTCCCGCGACCATGTATTTTATCATATACATCGGCGCCATAAGATAAGGCGTCCAGCTCGACGGGAAAGCGCATATAAGCCAGAAGAACGGGCTGCCGAGCATATAGTAGGAATAGCTTCCCACAAAGTTCGCGCCTAAATCCGTCGTCCAGTCCCAACCGAAGTTGCCGGAATGTACCATTTCGACGCAATGCCTGTAAAAGCATATCTGCTGCGCGTTATAGTCGCCGTAATAAAGGAATACCGCCGACCCCGCGCGAAAAAGCTCGAGCAATACGAAGGGTATGGTGATACACCCCGAAACTATAAACGAATATAAAAGTACCTTGCGGTAAAAGCTCCACGGGCTTCTGCCGTCATAGGTCATATCCTTTTTAAGTGCCTGTATAGCGCTCATGATAAAACCTCCGTGAAAATTCAGGACGTATATATAATCAATCTATTATAATTCCAAAATCCCGATATGTCAACTGAAAATATCCCGTATATGTATATATTTTCCTGTTGACTACAAATTGTATAGATGTTATAATAAAAGCGTGAAAATATATTGCGAGGTGTAAAAATGAAACGTTCCGCCTGTTTTCTGATTTGCTTTATGCTTCTTCTCTCGCTTCTCGCTTCCTGCGTCAGCTCCGAAACGATAATCGAGACCGTTACGGTCGACGGCCTTACAAACGACACCGGCTGGGCTGTATCCGGCTGGATAAACGTCGATTCGACCAATGGCTACTGGCAATGGACTCCCTACTCAAACGATGCCGTCAGCTATAAATACCAGCTCCGCTGCGACGATAAAAACCTTCTCGCCGCCGTCGTGATAAACGTCGACGCGGTCGAAGGCGGCAACGGTACGGGGACCAACGTCCGTTTCTGGATAAACACCGACAGCACGTATAAATGCTATACCCATTTCTACGATATATACGTCTCCGGCGGCAAAGTTGCCGCCGCGGCAAAATATAATACGTCGTCCACGACTAACGCGGGTGCGACGCTCAACGATTCGGAAATTGCCGCCGCTTACAGCACTTCGGACGGCAAAACGGTTTTCGAATTTTCCGTTCCGCTCTCCGAATTCGGCGGCGAAAACGGCTTTACCTATTATATAGCCGTTTCCAACAAGCTTCCCGACCACGACAACGTCTGCCTCTATCACCCGGCTCCCTATTATAACGGTACCGACAGCCGGATCGACGTCCTGCCGTATAATAACTGGGATTATGACTGCGACGGCGTCTTCGACCCCGCCGAGAGCGTCCTCTCCTCCTACGAATACGATCCTCCCGTGCCTCCCACTCCTCCCGAGATAGGCGTTACCTATTCCGGCGGCTGCTACGGCAAAGGCGAATATATCTTTAACGTTCCGTTCGATACCTCTTCTTCCGATTTTCTTAAAAACGAAACTCAGCTCGCCGAAGTCGAGCTTAAAAAAGATGTCGTCTCTACCGGCGATAAAATAACCGATAAAAACGGTATCGTCTATAAAGCCGTCATCTACGGCGACGTCAACTGCGACGGTAAGATCACCGCCGCCGACTACCTTCTTATGAAGCGTAACTATCTCGGCACGTTTGCCCTCGAGGGCGCGGCTCTCGAAGCGGCAAAAGCCGGCGATAAGATGAAATCCAGCGATTATCTTCTTATCAAACGTGCGGTTTTGGGAACTTTCGACCTCGCTTCCTACCGTGCGAAACGCTTAAAAGCCGACAACGAGGGCATCAAAGTCGCCTATATCCCGCTCGATAACCGTCCCGTCAACAAAGACCGCGTGGAATACCTCGCTTCTGCCGTCGGCATCGACCTCCTCATCCCCGAGGAAGACCTCTACCGCACCGCGCTCGACTACTCTCTTCCCAACAAAAACGGCACAACCTACGGCGACCGCGAAGCGCTTCTCGCATGGCTCAAAGGCGTCGAGGACGAATGTGATTACTACGTCATCTCGCTCGACCAGATGATCTCCGGCGGCCTCGTTTCTTCCCGCTGGCTCGATAATACCGATTTGACTCTCGAAACCGAAATCGCGGATTATATAATAAAACTCGCCGAAACGAAGCACGTCGTCCTCTTCGATACCGTTATGCGTCTCGCCTCCACCTCCGGCTACGGCGGCTACGGACTCGACGAATATATGGCGCTTCGCGATTACGCGGGCAAACCGCGCAAACAGTTCTCGGGCGCCGACCTGA
>JAZUJV010000207.1:0-2061 GCA_045642945.1 Eubacteriales bacterium
TCGGCAACGTAACGGTCAACGGTTATAAGAAACCCACCGTCGGCGAAGCCGTAGACGGTTACCTCGCGTCCCTCAACGTCGCGACCAACGCTCATTTCTCAATGGCTGCCCAGTATTACGACAGTACCGCCGGCAAGATTCTTGAAGCCGGTGATAAATTCGTCGCCGACCACGAATATATTTTGTATATCTACGTTCTTCCGGAAAGCGCCGCTTATACTTTCGTAACCGCCGCAAATATGAAAGCGCTTCTTAAAGATACCTCCGGTACCACAGTTGGTAATACCGCCGACAGCACTTTAAAGGTTTACGGCGTCTACGGAAACGATGCCGAGAGATCTATCGAATTCGAAGTCGGCAAACCCGAAAAAGGCGCTGCTCCCGTCGGTCTTCTCGGCGACGTTGACGGCAACGGCAAGATCGAAGCAAAAGACTATATGCTGCTTAAACGCTACTGCTTAAAGACTGCTACCCTTACCGCCGACCAGCTCAAACGTTCCGATATCAACGGCGACGGAAAAGCCGACGCGAAAGACTATAACCTTCTCAAACGCCATTGTTTGAAGACTTATACTATAGTTCAACCTTTGTAACGTTAATACCGTTTTACCAAAGAGCCGTGCAAACCGCACGGCTCTTTCCTGTTGCTTTTTCCTTCCAAACGGTGTATAATCACAAAAAAGTGAGGTGCGTGATTTTGGAATATACCGAAGAAAAAATATATAAAGCCGAAGCCGAAACCGATTCCGATATAATCTATCTTCTCGGCGATTCGTCCTGTATGGGCTACCGCGAGCACGTGAAAAAACTGCTGCCCGACTATAATGTCGTCTATCCCGAGGAGAACGCGCGCTGCAGCCAGTATATGCTGATAATGCTTCGCGGATGGGGCGGGCTCGTCAAAAGCGAAAAGGTAAAGCTTGTCCAGTTCAATACGGGACATTGGGATATCGCCCATTGGAACGACGAGGAAATATCTTTGAATTCTATCGAAACATATACCGAAAATATGCTCCGTATCGCGAAAACCTTAAAAAGATTATACCCTAACGCAAAAATAGTCTACGCCACGACGATGCCGATGAACCCGAACGGCGAAAACAGTATAAATTTCCGTTATACCTCCGAGATAAAGGAATATAATAAAGCCGCCGTGAACGCTCTCGAAAGGGAAGGCGTGATAATAAACGACCTGTTTTCCTTCGCCGAAAGCTTCACCCCGTCCGATTACGCCGACTATTGCCATTTGACCGATGAAGCCAACGCGCGCGTCGCAAAGCATATCGCCGAATTCTTTTCGAATATTCTATAAAATAAAAGTGTGCTTTTTATTGCGAAAGCACACTTGTTTTATTTTTAATCTTCCCGCGAAAGTTTACTTTCGCGCTTTAAAAGCTTTTTTGCATACTTTTTTCACGAAAAAAGTAAGGCTTTTTGGCACACCTTTTTCACGAAAAAGGTGTGGGCTTTTTTGCATACTTTTTTCTCGAAAAAAGTAAGTTATCAAACGCTATCCTCGGGTCGTTGTCCTGCCTGACGTGGATAATGCCTCGGCGCGTAAACCCGAGCTTTAAAAGAAGGTTTTGCATAACGATATTGTCGGGATGCGTGTCGATGCGAAGATATCCGCTCTTTTCAAGCGCTTGCTTTATGCAGAATTCCCCGACGCCCTTGATTTTCCCGCTCGAAGCGATGCGGTGAATAACGCCGTAAGGCGCGTCCTTCGCCCAGTTCCCGCCTTCGATAACGCCGTAGGTCGGCTCGATTTTCTCGCCGAAAAGATAACAGAAAACCCCGACGATAATACCCTCGTGAATACAAACGTAGCTTATCCCGTCTTCGACGTCTTTTTCAATAACGTCTCTCGGCGGCCAGCCGTTTTTTGCCCATTGGTTCGGGTTGCCGTTTTCGGCCATGAAACGCCTTGCCCGCGCGTATATTTTTTCTATTTCTTCTATGTCCTCGGGCGTGGAACGGCGAATTTCCATGTTCTTTTCCTCTCAAAAGTTTTAATTATTATCTCATATTCTTTCATCCGTGTCAACAATTTGGGGAAATTAT
>JAZUJV010000208.1:0-8906 GCA_045642945.1 Eubacteriales bacterium
TGCAAAGTTCCAGCTTCACATCAAGCATGATCTCATAGTGAAACCTGAAATGTCCGCCGCAGCAATAGCAATACTCACGAGGAATGTTATAATCACGTTTTACTTTGCTGATCGTCGGGCAAACGCACTCAAACTTTTCGCCGATACGGAACGACACCGCGTGAACGATCAGGTCGCCGTCTTCGTCCAGCTCTGCCGTGCCCATGTTCAAATAAGGACGTGAACTGATCAGCTTCAGCTTTTCTTCGATGGTCTTGTCCGCATTGATGCGGGCAAATTCTTTCGACGCTTTCAGTCGTGCACCACTCTTGCAGCAGGCGTTGGCTTCGATGATCTCCTGCACGCGTTCTTTCGGCAGTTTCTCGTTCATCACGTCGAGCGCCTGCTTCATATACGCGGATTTTATTTTCTTGTTCGTTTTGGATACGACGTTCTCATACCCTTTATTGATCTCGCGCACGGTCGATTCATCTACCGCAAACCCCGCAAGCGTTTCTCTGAATTTTTCCGGTGACGGCATATGACAAAACTCCTTTGCAAATTCTAATTTGTCAATTTGATTATATCTTAATAATTTGCCACCGTCAATGATATATCGCCTAACGGCGATATGATATACCTCGCTTTGCTCAGCATGATATATTTTCGCTTCGCTCAAATATGATATAATATCCGTTCCTTCATACGCCGCAGGCGTATATCATCCGCGTAGCGGATATCATATTGCGAAGCAATATATCACCCGTTCCGAAATGGGGTCCCCGAAACGGCGTGCCGTTTTGGGGCAAAGGCAAGGAACGGATATCATTGAAAAAAGCACATCGCGGTGCGATGTGCTTTTTTCATGGCGGAGAAGGAGGGATTTGAACCCTCGCGCCAGTTGCCCGACCTACACCCTTAGCAGGGGCGCCTCTTCACCACTTGAGTACTTCTCCGAATAGTGAATTGAAAATCGTTATATTCTTTTTTCCCGCCTGAGAGGTCGTTTGGCGGAGAGAGTGGGATTCGAACCCACGTGGGCTTGCACCCAAACGGTTTTCAAGACCGCCTCGTTATGACCGCTTCGATATCTCTCCGAATTCCGGTCAGCCCGATTAGAATACCATAAATACCCCGCGTTGTCAATAGTTTGTCAAAAATTATTTACAAACGTCCCGCCCGATAGTATAATTATCCCTATCTTATATAATAAAAAGGGAAAAACCTTGAAAAACTATTATTCATTAAACGAATATCTAAAAAACCGCTTCGGCGAAAAAGTCTATAAGCTTTCTCTCGACCTCGGTTTTACCTGCCCGAACCGCGACGGAACGAAAGACAGTCGCGGCTGCGCCTTCTGTCTCTGCGGCTCGTCGCATTTTGCCGAAGGCGGCAGCGATATCGCCGAAATGCTCGAAAAAGCCAAATCGCGCGTCCGCGCCAAGACCGACGCCAAAAAGTTTATCGCCTATTTCCAATCCTATACCAACACCTACGCCCCGATAGAAAAACTCGAACTCGCCTTCAAAGCCGCGGCGGAGAGGGAAGACGTCGCCGCCTTGTCGATAGCCACCCGCCCCGACTGTTTAGGCAAAGACGTTCTCGCCCTGCTCGAAATGATATCGAAGATAAAACCCCTTTTCGTCGAGCTCGGCTTACAGACGTCGAACGAAAAAACCGCGTCGGACTTCCGCCGCTGCTACGAAAATTCCGTCTACGCCGAAGCCGTCAAAAACTTAAAATCCCTCGGGATAAACGTCGTTACCCATATAATAATCGGGCTTGCGGGCGAAACGCTCGAAGACTATAAAAACTCCGTCCGCTTCGCCGTCGACTGCGGCACCGACGGGCTCAAGCTCCAGCTTCTCCATATTTTACAAGGCACCGACTACGAGACCCTCTATAAAAGCGGCGCCGTCAAACCCCTTTCGATGGACGAATACTTCTTCGTTCTCGGCGAGCTTCTTAAAATCATCCCCGAAAATATCGTCATCCACCGCCTTACCGGCGACGCTCCGAAAAAATATCTCGTCGCCCCGCTCTGGAGCGGGGATAAAAAAACCGTCCTCAACTCGCTTTCGAAATACCTTTCGGATAATTCTGTCATACAGGGCTCCGAAGCCTCAAAATGAAATGTATAAATGTGGGATTATTCATTTTTTTATTCGTTTATGTGCCTGCTGTCGGTATTTTCCTGCGCTTTTATGCCCCGTTTTTGCAAGATTGCCGATTAAAAATTGCGAAAAACGGTTGACATATTGTCGTTTTTGGGTTAGAATATAACATATTTATTTTTTGCGCGGCGTTTTTTCTCCGCTATTCCGAATCCCGAGAGGAGTTTTAAAATTGACGAAGTATATCATCAAGCGTATATTGCTCGCGATACTTACGGTATTGATAATATGCGCCATAACCTTTTTCGTAATGCACGCCGTCCCCGGCGGACCTTTCAACCGTGAGAAGGCTCTTTCCGAGGCGACCATACAGGCTCTTAACGAGCGTTATAACCTCGATAAGCCCGTTACGACCCAGTTCGTATATTATATGAAGAATCTTTTACAGGGCGACTTCGGCGTTTCTCTTAAAAACGGCCGTGAGATCACCACTATTATAAAAGAATCCTTCCCGATAAGCGCCAAGCTCGGCTTGGAAGCCGTCGTTCTGGCTCTCGTGCTCGGAACGATCTTCGGCTCGATCGCCGCTCTGATGCGCAACAAACTGCCCGACAGAATAATCATATTCTTCTCGACGCTCTTTACCGCCGTCCCGAGCTTCGTTCTGGCGACGCTGCTGCTGTATTTATTCTGTATCCTGTTAGGTTGGGTCAACGTCTGGTCAGCCAACTCTGCGGACCGTAATATGATACTGCCCGTCCTTGCGCTCGCCGCCTATCCTATGGCTTATACGACCCGTCTCGCCAAAACGAGTATGCTCGATGCTCTCGGCCAGGATTATATCCGTACCGCGAAAGCGAAAGGCGTCTCCAAATGGAAGGTCATCTTCAAACACGCGCTCCGTAATTCTCTTATCCCGATAATCACCTACGCGGGCCCCGAAATCGCCTATATCATCACCGGCTCCATGGTCGTCGAGCATATCTTCACCGTCGGCGGCATCGGAAGCAAATTCGTCCAGGCTATCTCCAACCGCGATTATACTTTAATTATGGCTACCACGGTTTTCCTTGCTACGCTTATGGTCGTCGCCAACCTTATCTGTGATATTCTCTATAAGGTCGTCGACCCGCGTATCAAATACGATTGATAAAGGGGGATATAAAAATGGCATACGACGTTAACAAAACCCCTAAAAAACATCTCATAAGCGCCCAGCTCAACCTCGAAAAATTCGGCAGCGCCGATTTTATCCCCGCCACCGAGGAAGAAAAGCGTCAGCAGGACGTTATGAGCAAAAGCACCACCTTCTTCAAAGACGGTATGCGCCGCCTCTTCAAAAATCCCCTCGCGATCCTCTCCCTCGTGCTTCTGCTTATCGTTATCATCACGATAATCTTCGCCCCGATGATAGTTCCTTATTCTTACGAGGAAATCTTGAAAGTCGGCGGCAGGCGCGATAAAGACGCCCAGAATATGCGGCCGCTTACCTACAGTAAGAACGAAAACGAGTATATAATGAGCGAATGGGCAAAAGCGAACGGCAAAGAAGACGCGCTCGCTTCCGTCCGCTCCAAATCCTTAAGCGAATTCACCGATTCCGATTTTGCCGTCTTCTTCGGCGAAAAACCCGCCGATATTGACGATTGGACGATAAGCGCCTACCTCGGCGACGACGGCGTCGACGAATTCTTAAACGGCCCCGCTTCCGCCGTTACCCGCGAGGCGCTCTCCGAATATTTCGACGAAAAGAGCATAAACAAATTCAAAAAATTCGCCGACAAAAACGGTATCGACCTTTCTTCCGAAGTCTCGATAACCGACCAGCTGAACAAAGCCGACGAGGGCACCGATAAAAAGACTCTCAACGAGCTTCGCAACCTTATCGACAAACGCGTTTCCTACGTCCGCGCGAACAAAATCAAGCTGACCGAAAAGGTCGACGATTTCTCCCGCGATAACCTTAACGTTTTCGTCAAAAACTCGGTAATAAAACCCTCTGACTACCGTTTCCCCCATATTTTCGGCACCGACGACCTCTGCCGCGACTATTTCATCCGCGTTATCTACGGTACCCGCGTCTCGCTCATCGTCGGTCTCTTCGCCAGCATCATCGTCCTTATTATAGGTATGATCTACGGCTCCGTCTCCGGCTATTTCGGCGGCAAAGTCGACCTCGTGATGATGCGTATAGTCGATATAATCTATTCGCTTCCCGATATGCTTATCATAATCCTGCTCTCCGTCGTTCTTAACGAGGCGATCGACCTCTCGGGTACGGTGCTCGCGTCGATCGGTACGAATATGATATCCATCTTCATCGTCTTCGGCTTGCTCTATTGGGTAGGTATGGCGCGTCTTATAAGAGGCCAGATACTCTCGATAAAACAAAACGAATATATCTTGGCCGCCCGTTCTATCGGCTCCGGCTCGGGAAGAATAATCAGAAAACATATCCTTCCCAACTGTATCTCCGTTATAATCATCTCCACCGCTCTCCAGATCCCCTCCGCGATATTCACCGAAAGCTATCTAAGCTTCGTCGGTCTCGGCGTTCAGGTGCCTATGCCTTCGCTCGGCTCTCTTGCCAACGCGGCACGCGGCGGTCTCGAAAGCTATCCTTATAAACTGATTTTCCCCGCTCTTACGATATGTCTTATCGTTCTGAGCTTGAACCTGTTGGGCGACGGATTACGCGATGCGTTCGACCCGAAGCTCAAAAAGTAGGTGAACGAATATGAATGAGAACGTAAAAGCAGCCGAAGAAAAGACTCATCTTCTCTCGGTGGAAGACCTCCATACCTCCTTCTTTACCGATTCCGGCGTCGTCGGAGCGGTAAACGGCGTTTCCTTCAACCTCGACGAAGGCGAGATACTCGGTATCGTCGGCGAGTCGGGCTCGGGTAAAAGCGTTACCGCCTATTCGATAATGCAGATCCTTGCCGATACCGGTAAGATCACCGGCGGGCGAATCTGCTATAAAGGCGAAGACCTTACCAAAATGTCCGAAAAACAGATGCGCTCTTTCCGCGGAAAATGCTGCTCTATAATTTTCCAGGACCCTATGACGAGCTTGAACCCCGTCTTCACGATAGGAAGCCAGCTTATCGAGGCGATAAAACTCCATACCGATAAACGCGGCGACGAAGCCAAGGCGAGAGCCGTCGAGCTTTTGCGCCTCGTCGGTATAACCGACCCCGAAAAACGTCTTAAACAATACCCCCACGAGCATTCCGGCGGTATGCGCCAGAGAGTTATGATAGCCATGGCGCTTGCCTGCGAGCCTGATATCCTTATAGCCGACGAGCCCACCACCGCGCTCGACGTTACTATACAGGCACAGATACTCGAGCTTATCCAGGACCTCCAGAAAAAGCTCGGAATGGCGGTCATATTAGTTACCCACGACCTCGGCGTAATTGCCGAAATGTGCGATAATATCGTCGTTATGTACGGCGGACGCTTCTGCGAACGCGGTACCGCGAGCGAGATATTTTACAATCCCAAGCACGAATATACCAAAGGTCTGCTTCGCTCTGTCCCGAACGTCGGGAATATGAAAAAGAAGCTCGTTCCGATCTCAGGTACTCCGATAAACCTTCTCAACCTCCCCGAGGGCTGCTCCTTCTGCGCGAGATGCGAGAACGCCATGAAGATTTGCCTTACCCAAAAACCGGAAGAGCTCTGGATAAACGATAATCACAAGGCGGCCTGCTGGATGAACGTCAAAGAGGCGTTCGAAAATAAAGGAGGCGAAGCCGAATGAGCGATAAATTACTGGAAGTTAAACACTTAAAGCAATATTTCCCGATAAAAAGCGGCTTCGGCTCGGTAATGCTCAAAGCCGTCGACGACGTTTCCTTCGAGATAGGCAAAGGCGAAACGCTCGGTCTCGTCGGCGAATCCGGCTGCGGCAAGACCACCGTCGGGCGCTCGATTTTAAGGCTTTATAAGCCCACCGACGGCGAAGTCTATTTCGACGGCGAACTCGTTACCGCCAAAAACATAAAACCCATGCGCAAAAAAATGCAGATGGTTTTCCAGGACCCGTATTCCACCCTCGACCCGCGTATGACAGTCGAGGATATAATCGGCGAGCCTCTCGACGTTCATCATCTTTATTCAAATAAGAAAGAACGCCGCGAAAAGATTCTTACCCTTATGGAATACGTCGGTTTGAACGCCGAACACGCCACCCGCTACGCCCACGAATTCTCCGGCGGCCAGCGTCAGCGTATCGGTATCGCCCGCGCCCTTGCCGTCGACCCGGAATTCATCGTCTGCGACGAGCCGGTCTCCGCGCTCGACGTGTCTATACAGGCGCAGGTTATCAATATGTTCGAGGAATTACAGGAAAAGCTCGGCGTTGCATATCTTTTCATCGCCCACGACCTTCTCGTAGTTCACCATATTTCAAAGCGTATCGCCGTAATGTACCTCGGAAAGATAGTCGAGATAGCCGATGCCGACGAGCTCAACAATAATCCGATGCATCCCTATACCCAGTCGCTTCTTTCCGCCGTGCCGATACCCGACCCCGACGTTACCCGCTCGCGCCAGAGGATAATCCTCCAGGGCGACGTTCCCAGCCCGCTTAAAATGCCTACCGGCTGCCCGTTCAGGACCCGCTGCCGCTTCGCTACCGAACAGTGCGCCGCCGAATGTCCCTCGATGACAGACCGCGGAAACGGACATTTTGTCGCTTGCTGGAATAAATAATCGTCATTTTTGTAATAATTATACAAAGATTTTTAGCAAAAAACTCTTGAAAATTCATACCGTTTGTGCTACAATTTACAAAAATTTGCTATGGTACAGTACTTTATCAGCGTAGTAAAGCGCTGTATCCGAGCGATTTTTATAAAAAACGAAAACAAAAAATTAAATTTAAAAGCAAAAAAGGAGAAACCAAATGAAAAAATTCCTTGCACTTCTTCTCGTTGCTTTCACTCTCGTAGCTCTCGTTGCCTGCGGTGGCAATGACGAAAGCTCCGAAGCTGAATCCAAAGAAGAAAGCCAGTCCGAAATCAAAGCGGCTGATCTCGTAAGCGATGCTTTCATCGACCCCGTCAAAGACTGGGCTAAATACGACAAAATGATCGCCGACATCAAAGCGGAAACCGATTACGCGAAACGTGCAGACCTCATGCACGATGCTGAAGACGTTCTTATGTCCAACGGCTGCGTTATCCCGCTTTACTACTACAACGATATCTACATGCAGAAGGATTACGTCGAAGGTATCTACGCTAACCTTTTCCAGACCAAATTCTTCCTCTATGCGAAGATGACCAACGGTGCTGACACCCTTCGTCTCAACCTCGCTTCCGAACCCGACTACCTCGACCCCGCTCTCAACTCTTCCGTTGACGGCGCTTGCCTCGCTGCTAACTCTTTCGCAGGTCTCTACACCTACAACAAAGACGGCAAATGCGAACCCGCCTGCGCTGAAAGCTACGTCGTTTCCGAAGACGGCCTTACCTACACCGTTACTCTTAAATCCGGTCTTAAATGGTCCGACGGTTCCGATCTTACCGCCGCTGACTTCGAATACGCTTGGAAACGTGCCGCAAGCAACGATACCGCTGCTGACTACGGCTATATGTTCTCCGGCTTCGACGGATACTATGTTGACAACGACGCTGAAAAAGACGTTGCCGGCACTATCAACGTTGTAGCTAAAGACGCTACCACTCTCGAATTCGTTCTTACCGCTCCCTGCGCTTATATGGAAGACCTCATGGCTTTCCCGACCTTCTTCCCCGTAAAGAAAGAAGCTGTCGAAGCCGCTGCCGATTGGCAGACCGCTCCCGGCGCATGGTGCCAGGAAGCCGGCTTTGTTTCTAACGGCGCTTACGTCTGCACCGGTTGGGAACACGACGTTTCCATGACCTATGAAAAGAACCCCTACTTCTATGATGCTGACAAAGTTTCCATCGAGAAACTCGAGTTCATGCTCTCCGCCGATGATACCGCTATCTACAACGCTTACAAAGCCGGCGACGTAGACTTCATCGACTCCGTTCCTACCGATGAAATCAAGAACCTCAAAGACAACAAAGAATTCCACGTAATCGATGCTCTCGGCACCTACTACGTTGCGTTCAACTGCAAGTCCAAACTCTTCGAAGGCAAGACCCCCGAAGAAGCTGCCTGCATGCGTCTCGCGTTCTCCCTCCTCATCGACCGCGACTATATCTGCGAAAACGTCGGTCAGACCGGCCAGATCGCTGCTAACGCCTTCCTTCCTATCGGTATGGCTGACGGCAACGGCGGCATCTTCAAGAAAGATCTTAACGACGGCGGCTACTACGACGCTTACGCAATCAACGAAAAATTCGAAGAAACCGTTGAACTCGCCCGCACCTATCTTAAAGCTGCCGGCTTCAAGTTCGGCGAAGACGGAAAACTTTCCGCTGAAACTCCTATCGCCATCGAATACCTCACCAACGACGGCTCCGGCCACGTTGCTGTTGCTCAGGCTATGCAGTCCGACTTCTCCGAAATCGGTATCTCCATGACCATCGCTCAGCAGGACTGGAACGTATTCCTTGAAGAACGTAAACAGGGCCACTTCGACATCGCTCGTGAAGGCTGGATCGCAGACTTCAACGACCCGATCAACATGCTCGAAATGTGGACCACCAACTCCGGTAACAACGACTGCCAGTTCGGTCGCTAAATCTTAAAAAACAACGCCGGGCGATAATCGCGCAGCCTTCTTTTTTTCGCATTCAGCATTCAGAAAAACACGCTTTTGCGCGAGATAAAAATTAAAAATGAAAAATCAAGAATTATGGAACAAATGCTTCC
>JAZUJV010000209.1:0-8318 GCA_045642945.1 Eubacteriales bacterium
ATCGACAACGGCCGCAGAGGTCGTCCCGTCACCGGCCCGTCCAACCGTCCTTTGAAGTCTCTTTCCGAGATGCTTCGAGGCAAACAGGGTCGTATCCGTCAGAACCTGCTCGGCAAACGAGTCGACTATTCCGGCCGTTCCGTTATCGTCGTCGGACCGGAGCTCAAGATCTATCAGTGCGGTCTGCCGAAAGAGATGGCGATCGAATTGTTCAAACCGTTCGTCATGAAACAGCTCGTCGAGAGCGGCAAGGCAGGCAATATCAAAGAAGCCAAGAAGCGTGTTGAGAGAGCGAACGCAGAGGTCTGGGACGCATTGGATGTCGTCATCAAAGAGCATCCCGTCCTGTTGAACCGTGCGCCGACTCTGCACCGTCTGTCCATTCAGGCATTTGAACCCGTGCTGGTCGAGGGGCGTGCGATCAAACTGCCCCCGCTGGCCTGCTCGCCGTCCAACGCCGACTTCGACGGCGACCAGATGCCTGTCCACGTTCCGCTTTCCGCCGAGGCACAGGCAGAAGCGAGATTCCTTATGCTCTCGCCGAACAACCTGTTAAAGCCGGTCAACGGAAAAGCGGTTACCGTTCCTTCTCAGGATATGGTATTGGGCTCCTTCTATCTTACCCTCGATAAGAGCGGCGAGATCGGCGAAGGCGGCTGGTACAACAGCATGGACGAAGCTATCATGGCTTACGAAAACGGCTGTCTCGGCCTCCACGCCAAGATACACGTCAGAGTTACCAAGGTCATCGACGGCGTCGAAAAGACGGGCATCACCGAGACTACTCTCGGACGTCTCATCTTCAACAAACCGATACCTCAGGACCTCGGTTTCGTGGACAGAACCAAACCCGAAAACGCTTTCAAGCTCGAGATAGACTTCGTTACCACCAACAGCGAGCTCGCCTCCATAGTCGACAGATGTATCCACATCCACGGCTCGGCGGTTACCTGCGAAGTGCTTGACCAGATGAAAGCCCAGGGCTTCAAATATTCGACCAAGGGTTCTATCACCATCTCGGTCTACGATATGACTATCCCGCCCGAAAAACAGGGCTTGCTCGAAGCGGCGGACAAAAAAGTCGATATCATCACCGACTTCTATAAAAAAGGTCTTCTTTCCGACGACGAAAGAAGCCAGCGCGTAGTCGCTATCTGGGACGAATGTACCAAAGACGTCGCTACCGCGCTTCAGAAAAACCTCGATAAATACAATCCTATCAATATGATGGCTGTCTCCGGTGCCCGTGGTAGTATCAAACAGATCAGACAGCTTGCCGGTATGCGTGGCTTGATGGCTTCCGCGACCGGTAAAACGATAGAAATGCCTATCAAAGCGAACTTCCGCGAAGGCATGAAGATCCTCGAATACTTCACCGCAGCGAGAGGCGCAAGAAAAGGCCTTGCCGATACGGCGCTTCGTACCGCCGACTCCGGCTACCTTACCAGACGTCTTGTCGACGTATCCCAGGACGTCATCATCCGCGACGTTGACTGCCACGACCACGAAGGTCTTTGGGTCAAACGCATCGTCGACGTTCTTCCCGGCGGCAAAGAAGAAGTCATCGAGCCGTTCGAAGACCGTCTTATCGGCAGATTCACCATCGGCGAGGTCGTCGACCCCGCAAGCGGTGCCGTCATCGTCGGCGATAACGAGATGATAACCGAAAAACAGGCAAAACAGATAGTAAATGCAGGTATAACCGAAGTCCACATCCGTTCGCTCATCAACTGCCGCTCCAAACACGGCGTCTGCGTACATTGTTACGGCGCGGATATGACTACCGGAAAACCCGTCAACGTCGGTGAAGCTGTCGGTATAATCGCCGCACAGTCCATCGGTGAGCCGGGTACTCAGCTTACGATGAGAACCTTCCACAGCGGCGGTGTCGCCGGCGGCGATATCACCCAGGGTCTTCCCCGTGTCGAAGAGATCTTCGAAGCCCGTAACCCCAAGAAGAAAGCCACCCTTGCCGAGATCGACGGTATATTCCACGTCGGCGAAAGCAGCAAGAGAGGACAGAAAGAGCTTATCGTCCAGAACGACGAGACAGGCGAATACGTGTCCACTCCCGTTCCGCTTCTTACCAAAGTCGCCGTCGAAGACGGTGCTCACGTCGTCAAATGCCAGAAGCTTACCGACGGCACCGAAGCACCTGCCGACATTCTCCGCATAAAAGACCTCAACGCCGTCTATGATTATATAATCAAGGAGATACAGCGTGTCTACCGTCTCCAGGCGGTCGAAATATCCGATAAGCATATCGAGGTCATTGCCCGCCAGATGACGAGAAAAGTCGAGATAACCGATATCGGCGATACCGGACTCCTTCTCGGCTCCAACATCGATATAAGCGAATTCATCACCGAAAACGAAAAGATCGAGGCGTACAACGCCGCGCATCCCGACGAAACTCCCAAGAGATTTGCCGAAAAGAAGAGCGTGCTTCTCGGTATCACGAAAGCGTCTCTTTCCACCGAATCCTTCCTCTCCGCCGCGTCCTTCCAGGAAACCACGAAAGTTCTTTCCGAAGCGGCCATCAAGGGCAAAAAGGATCCGCTGCTCGGACTTAAGGAAAACGTCATAATCGGTAAACTTATCCCCGCCGGAACCGGTATGCAGCTCTACCGCAATACCGAGGTCGATACCGGCGATGCCGCCGCCGAAGGCGTCTACGGCGCTGAATAATCACGAATAAGCGAATACGGAAGGGGCGTTTTCCGCTCCTTCCGTGTTGTGCCGTTTTTAAAGGCAAAAAACAGTTAATACTTATAAAGGATTTTTTATGAGCGACAGTGATCCCGGCTTGCGAAAGGTCGCGGGCTACAATCAGTTTATAAAACTCGTCCGCCGCGGCAAAGCGAAGCGGGTCTTCCTCGCTTCCGACGCCGAGCTTCTCTTCGCGTCGAACGTCCGGCGCGAGCTTTCGGCTCACCCCGAAATAAAACTTGATGAGACTCATTCCTCGTCGGCTCTTGCCGAGCTGACGGGCGTCGAAGTCAAAACCTTCGTCGTAACGGAATGTATTTAGGTCGTTTTTCCCATAAAACAAAGGCGTTTTATGGCGAAAATGAGCAAAAAAACTATTGACAACAACATAGTATCCCTATATAATTAAAATGTTGTGAATTCGTAGGAAAGGAGGAAAATAATGCCTACATTCAATCAGTTGGTCAAACACGGCAGACAGGATAAGACCTACAAGTCCAAATCCCCGGCTCTTCAGAAAGGCACGAACTCTATCAAAAACGTTGCGATAGACCTCGCCAGCCCCCAGAAGAGAGGCGTATGCACCAAGGTTGCCATCAAGACCCCGAAGAAGCCGAACTCCGCACAGAGAAAGATCGCGAGAGTACGTCTTACCAACGGTCTCGAAGTTACCGCGTATATCCCCGGTATCGGTCATAACCTTCAGGAACACTCCGTCGTTCTTATAAGAGGCGGCAGAGTAAAAGACCTGCCTGGTGTTCGTTACCACATCATCCGCGGCAAGCTCGATACTCAGGGCGTTGCCAACAGAAATCAGGCCCGTTCCAAATACGGTGCCAAGAAACCGAAGAGCAAATAAGCTTATCGGTTACAGGAACGATAATTTCGTTTTCACGTGCCATCACGTCGAAACGTTTATATATTTAAACGTTTTCTTCGCCGGCACTTACGGAAATGAAAGTTTTCAAGTACCTGTGAATTCATTTGAAGCGTAATAATACGCTATCTCTATGAAGGAGGGAAATTCAAGTGCCCAGAAGAGAACATGGTTTCAAAAGAGAAGTTCTTCCTGATCCGATGTATAATTCCCAGCTCGTAACCAAGCTGGTCAACAACATAATGTACGACGGAAAGAAGAGCACCGCCCAGAGAATAGTTTACGAAGCTTTCGACATAGTTAAAGAAAAGACCGGCAACGATCCTCTCGATATGTTCAAAAAAGCTCTCGACAACATCATGCCCGCTCTCGAAGTTAAAGCGGTCAGACGCGGCGGTTCCAACTACCAGGTCCCTATGGATGTTCGCGCCGACAGAAAACAGACGCTCGGTCTCCGTTGGCTCATCACCTACGCCAGAACCAGAAGCGACAGAAAAATGTGCGAACGCCTTGCAGCCGAGATTATCGATGCCGTTAACGGTACCGGCGGAGCTGTAAAGAAGAAGGAAGACACTTTGAAAATGGCGGAAGCGAACAAAGCTTTTGCACATTATCGCTGGTAAGTTCGTCGCTTAAAAAAGCACGAAAGTTAATTCAAGGAGAATTATATGCCCAGACAAACCCCGCTGGAGCTCACCCGTAATATCGGTATTATGGCGCATATAGACGCGGGAAAAACTACTACTACCGAAAGAATTCTGTTCTATACCCATAAGACCCATAAACTCGGCGAGACCCACGAAGGTTCCGCTACTATGGACTGGATGGAGCAGGAACAGGAACGCGGCACCACGATAACGTCCGCCGCTACCACTTGTATCTGGAAAAATCACAGAATAAATATCTTCGACACCCCGGGCCACGTCGACTTCACCGTTGAAGTCGAAAGGTCGCTTCGCGTTCTCGACGGCAGCGTTACCGTCCTCTGCGCGAAAGGCGGCGTCGAGCCTCAGTCCGAAACGGTCTGGCGTCAGGCGGATAAATACGGCGTACCGCGTATGTGCTACGTCAACAAAATGGATATCAACGGCGCTAACTTCTACCGCGTCGTCGATATGATAAAAGACCGTCTTAAAGCCAACGCCGTTCCGATACAGCTCCCGATAGGTGCCGAAGCGGATTTTGTCGGCATAATCGACCTCGTCAAGATGAAGGCTTACTATTATCTTGACGATCTCGGAGAAAATATCGAAGAACGCGATATCCCCGCGGATATGCTCGACAAGGCTAACGATTTCCGCGAACAGCTTCTCGACCACGTTTCCGATTTCGACGATTCGATAATGGAAAAGGTGCTCGAGGGCGAGGAAGTCCCCGAAGCCGATATCAAACACGCTATCCGTGTCGCGACTATCGCCGGTAAGATGGTACCCGTTACCTGCGGTACTTCTTACAAGAATAAAGGCGTACAGAAGCTTCTCGACGCTATCGTCGATTATCTGCCGTCTCCTCTCGACGTTCCCAACATAAAGGGCGTCGATACCAAAACGGAGGAAGAATCCGAGCGTAAGACCTCGGACGACGAGCCCTTCTCGGCTCTCGCCTTTAAGATCGCCACCGACCCCTTCGTCGGTAAGATCTGCTTCGTCCGTGTATATTCCGGCTGCGTACAGTCCGGTACTACGGTCTATAACTCCACCAAAGGTACTCGCGAGCGTCTCGGAAGAATACTTCTGATGCACGCCAATCACCGTGAGGACGTCGAAGAGACCCGCGCGGGCGATATCGCCGCCGTCGTCGGTGTCAAAAACACCACCACGGGCGATACCCTCTGCGATGAGAAAGCTCCGATAATCCTCGAAAATATGGAGTTCCCCGAACCCGTTATCCGCGTCGCCATCGAGCCCAAGACCAAAGCAGGTCAGGAAAAGATGGGTATCGCTCTTTCGAAGCTTGCTGAGGAAGACCCCACCTTTAAGGCTTACACCGACGAGGAGACCGGCCAGACCATAATCGCCGGCATGGGCGAGCTTCACCTCGAAATAATCGTCGACAGATTACTTCGCGAATTCAAGGTCGAAGCGAACGTCGGTAAACCTCAGGTTTCCTACCGCGAGACGATAACCAAAGTCGCCGAAGAAAACTGCAAATACGCTCGTCAGTCGGGCGGTAAAGGTCAGTACGGCCATGTTATCATCACCATCGAACCGAACCCCGGAAAAGGCTACGAGTTTATCAATGCCGTTACCGGCGGCGACGTTCCGAAGGAATATATCCCCGCCGTTGACGCAGGTATCCGCGGCGCAATGCTCTCGGGCGTTGTCGCCGGATATAACGTCGTCGACGTTAAGGTTACCCTTACGGGCGGTTCCTATCACGAAGTCGACTCTTCCGAAATGGCCTTTAAGATCGCAGGCTCCATGGCGTTCAAAAACGCTATGCGCAACGCCGGCGCGATCCTTACCGAGCCGATAATGAAGGTCGTCGTTACCGCTCCCGAGGATTACCTCGGCGACGTAATCGGCGGTATCAACTCCCGCCCCGGCGCGATAAGCGGCATGGAGCCCATCTCGGGCGGCGAACAGGTTGCGGCCAACGTTCCGCTTTCCCAGATGTTCGGCTACGCTACCGACCTCCGCTCCAAAACTCAGGGACGCGGTCAGTACGTTATGGAACCGAGCCATTACGAGATAGTTCCGAAATCTATCCTCGAGGCAATAGTCAACGGCTCCAAATAAAAAGTGCCAAAAGCACTTGACACAAGCGCAAAATTCGGTATAATAAAAGTAATTAAAAAATAAAAAAATAGAAAACGGAGGAATTTTTTGCAATGGCAAAAGCTAAATTCGAAAGAAATAAGCCCCATGTCAACATAGGCACTATCGGCCACGTTGACCACGGTAAAACCACCCTTACTGCTGCTATCACCAAAACCCTTTCCCTCGGCAACGACAAAATCGAGTTCCTCGATTACAACCAGATCGATAACGCTCCCGAAGAAAAGGCAAGAGGTATCACAATCAATACTCGTCATGTTGAGTATGAAACCGCTAACAGACATTACGCGCACGTTGACTGTCCGGGCCACGCCGACTATGTTAAAAACATGATCACCGGTGCTGCTCAGATGGACGGCGCTATCCTCGTTGTTGCTGCTACCGACGGTCCTATGGCTCAGACCCGTGAACACATCCTTCTTGCTCGTCAGGTCGGTGTTCCCGCTATCGTCGTTTACCTCAACAAATGCGACCTCGTCGACGACCCCGAACTTCTCGAGATCGTTGAAATGGAAGTCCGCGAACTCCTTTCCGAGTACGACTTCCCGGGCGATGACATTCCTATAGTCAAAGGCTCCGCAAGAGAAGCTCTCTATTCCGAAAGCAAGGATCCTTCCGATCCCGTTTACGCTTCCGTTAAAGAACTTATGGACGCTGTCGACTCCTATATCCCGACTCCTGCCCGTAACGACGACCTTCCCTTCCTTATGCCTGTTGAAGACGTCTTCTCCATCTCCGGTCGTGGTACCGTTGCTACCGGCCGTGTAGAAAGAGGCGTTGTTAAGATGTCTGACGAAGTTGAAATCGTCGGCCTTACCGAAGAATCTACCAAGACCGTTATCACCGGTATTGAAATGTTCCGTAAACTCCTCGACTTCGCAGAAGCCGGCGACAACATAGGCTGCTTGCTCCGTGGTATCAAAAAGACCGACATCGAAAGAGGTCAGGTTCTTGCTAAACCCGGTTCCATCCATCCTCACACCAAATTCGTAGGTCAGGTTTACGTTCTTACCGAAAAAGAAGGCGGCCGTCATAAACCGTTCTTCCCCGGCTACCGTCCTCAGTTCTACTTCAGAACTACCGACGTTACCGGCACCATCGCCCTTCCTGAAGGCGTAGATATGTGCCGTCCCGGCGATAACGTTGATATGTCCGTTGAACTTATCACCCCGATCGCTATCGAAAAAGGTCTCCGCTTCGCTATCCGTGAAGGCGGCAGAACCGTCGGTTCCGGCGTCGTTATCGAAATCAACGCGTAAGCTTTAAACTAAAAAGTGCTCCGTGCTAAACGGAACCCTTTTTGTTTGCTCGCGCATCGGCGGCTAAAATTCCGTCATCGCAACAAAAACCGTCGGTTTTTGCCGCTTGCTTTGTCAACTTCGGGGATAAAAACTCGGTCATTTACGGCAAAACATCTGACCTTGTTTGTATCTCACACGGCTTGCGCCAAGCGATTTTTCTCGCCTTCGCTTTTGCTGCGGCGCGAAAAATCGGGCGCTGCGCATTCTCCCGCCCGCTTCATCCGTCCCCGGCGGCGCGGGCGCTCGCACGGCTTGCGCCAAGCGCTTTTTCTCGCCTTCGCTTTTGCTGTGGCGCGAAAAATCGGGCGCTGCGCATTCTCCCGCCCGCTTCATCCGCCCCCGGCGGCGCGGGCGCTCGAATTCTCGCCTGACGAAATTTTATCACGCCGATAGTTCCCGCGGCGTTATTCCTGCTTATTCCCACAACGCTAATGGGAAACTATATATCTTCGGATACCCGATACCCAATGTAGGGCACGGCGTCCCCGACGTGCCGCCGCTCCGCGTATCCTTGCCAAACTTACTATCTTGCGGTTATGTATATATACTCGCCGTCCTCCATATCCCGCGCGAATCGTTTTTTGATTATAGTGATACCGTTAAATCGCGCGGAATAACTAACCTTGCCTACCAAAAATGTTGGGCGCTCGCACG
>JAZUJV010000210.1:0-6912 GCA_045642945.1 Eubacteriales bacterium
CAAAATACAGATAAGTCCGCCGCTGCCCTCGTTGATGATGCGCGAAACGGTGTTCGCGATCTTTGCCCTCGCGTCGTCGGGCATGTGCGCGAGCTTCCCGTTAAGCCCCTCGCTTACAAGCTCGTGCAAAGATTTCCCGAACATATTCGATTCCCAAATCTTCTTCGGGTCCTCCTCGAATTCCTTTAAAAGAAATTCGACCAATTCTTCCGATTGGCTCTCCGTCCCGACGATAGGGCTGACCTCCGCTTTTATGTCGGCTTTCATCATATGTATCGACGGCGCGCTCGCTTTCAATTTTACTCCGTATCCGCCCGCCTGCTTGACTATCTCGGGTTCCTCGAGCGTCATATCGTCCACCGACGGCATCACTATCCCGTACCCGTCGTTCAAAGCGTCGTCTATCGCCCCCGCGACTCTGTCGTATTTTTTCTTCGTCTCCGAAAGCTCTATAAGAGTTTTCATCACGTCGCTCTCGTTTTTTATCTCAAACCCGCTTTTTTCGAAGAGGATTTTATAAAAAACGTCGTCCTTCGCGCCCACGCTTACCGAAGCGCAACCGCTCCCGAGGTCTATCCCGTCGGCGCTCGCGAAAATTCCGCCTTCTTCCGAAAAATCCTTTAAAGAATTTGCCACCTCTCCGACCTTCGTTATCCCGTCCGCCGTTTTGAAAATCCCTTCCGTAACAGCCGTTTTAAGCTCTTCGCCGTCTCCGAGCGCGTCTATCCATTCGGGAATGATAAAGCGTAATTCTCTTATCGGGAACTCATAAAGAAGTCCCTTTAAAATCTCACTTATTTCTTCCTCTCCCGCCTCCGCGCAGTTCAGCGCGATGACTCTGACGCCGTGTTCTTCTTCGAGTTGTTTTTTAAGCTCCTTTACCCGTTCGGAATCGGGATGCGTGCTGTTTAGCACCACGACGAAAGGCTTGTTTATCTCCTTGAGCTCGCCTATGACCTTGCTTTCCGCGCCGACGTACGCTTCTCTCGAAAGCTCGCCGATGCTTCCGTCGGTGGTAACGACTATCCCGACGGTCGAATGTTCGTTAATGACTTTTTTCGTGCCGGTCTCCGCCGCCTCCGAAAACGCCACCGCGTCCTCCGACCACGGAGTGTTCACCATCCTCGGCTGTCCGTCCTCAAAAAGCCCCATCGCCCCGGGAACGATATACCCGACGCAGTCGATAAGCTTTATCCTCGCCTCCGCCCCGCCTACGTCTATCTTCGCCGCCGTTTCGGGAATAAACTTCGGCTCGGTCGTCATAACCGTCTTTCCGGAAGCCGACTGCGGCATCTCGTCCCGCGCCCTGTCCTTGACGTAATCCCCCTCGAGATTGGGAATGATAAGGCTTTCGGTGAATTTCTTTATAAGCGTCGATTTTCCGGTGCGAACGGGCCCTACGACCCCGATGTAAATGTCGCCGCCGGTCCTTTCGGCGATGCCCGAATATATGCTTGTGTCGGTCATAAAAAGTCCTCCTTGCGTTTTTTATAAATCTATTCGCGCCAAGCCTCCGTTAGAACTAAAATCATTGACAAATCGCGTATATTGTGATATTCTAACTATAATTATATATTCGGAGGTATTATTATGAAAGAAATAAAAAGAATCGGCGTATTAACAAGCGGCGGCGACGCCCCGGGAATGAACGCCGCGATCCGTGCCGTAACCCGTCTCGCCCTCTATAAAGGCATCGAGGTCATGGGTATCTATAACGGCTACCAAGGTCTTATAGACGGCGACGTGAAACCCCTTCACGAGCGCGACGTTTCCTATATAATCAACCGCGGCGGCACAATGCTTTACACCGCGAGAAGCACAGAGTTCCGCGAATGGGCAGGCGTCCAGAAAGCTGCCGCCACCTGCGATAAATTCGGTATACAGGGCGTCGTTACCCTCGGCGGCGACGGCACCTTCCGCGGCGCAGTCGACCTTACCGACGCGGGCATCCCCTGCACCCGCGTCCCCTGCACCATAGATAACGATATCGCTTCTACCGAAATGACTATCGGCTTCGATACCGCCATGAATACCGTCGTCCAGCTCGTCGATAAGCTTCGCGACACGAGCGAAAGCCACGCCCGCTGTACCGTCGTCGAGGTAATGGGCAGAGACGCGGGCGATATCGCGCTCCAGACCTCTATCGCCGTCGGCGCCGTTACCGCCGTCATAAAAGAGATCCCCACCGACTTCGACCACGTTATCGAAAAGATGATCGAGGCGCGTAAAAACGGCAAGCGTAACTTCATAATCGTCGCTTCCGAAGGCATGGGACACGATTACGGCGAAGAGCTTACCAAAATGCTCGAGGAAAGAACGGGCATCGAGACCCGTTTCGCTCGCCTTGCACATATCCAGCGCGGCGGCGCTCCCACTCTCCGCGACCGCGTTTTAGCTACCCAGATGGGCTGTGCCGCAGTCGAAAACCTCGTCGAAGGCCAGATGAAACAGGTCATGTGTCTCCGCGGCAACGGCATCGTCGCCATGGATATCTACGATTCTCTTACCGTCGATAAGCTTATGAAGGGCAAGCTCAAACCCGAGGAAGAAGAGCTCATCCCCCCGAACAAGCTCTACGATATGAAACGCATCGTCGCCGATAAACAGGCGTACAAAAACTACCTCAACTACATAATCGACCATATAACTCTATAATATCATACAACCCTATAATTTATGAAAGGCTTAAAAAGATGAAAAAATTTCTTTCCTGCCTGCTTACTCTTCTTGTCGTCTGCTCGCTGCTGCTGGCTTTTCCGTCCGCAGCCTCCGCTTCGACGATCGACGTTTCCTTCGGCAGCGTCAAGCTGTTTTACAGCAACAAGCTTTCCCAGCTCGCCGTCTGCTTAAACGAAATGGCGGGCCATTCCGCGCTCACTCCTTCCGCCTCCGCCTCGGTTTACAGCGTCGAGCACGGCGATACGCAAACGGCGACCCCCGAATACTCGCTTCTTGACGATTACTACGTTTTTGACGACGTTTCTCTGACCGATGGAAGCTATATCCTGACTATCGCCGCCGGCTCCTTCGAGGTCGATTCGAAAGTGGTAAACGAGCCTCTCGTTATCCCCTTTACCGCGATTTGCGAGGACTTTGACGAGGATACCGTTTATTCCGTCCACGTGCGCGAAAACGTCTCTCCCGATCTCGCGATAAAAACCTCCGCGGGCAAAGTAAACTGCTTCATCTATGCGGGCGAGTTCTATCTCGATTTTCTTGACGTTCTCTCCGTCGAAGCCTGCGAAGTTACCTTCGTTTCCGAAAACGGCGAAGAGACCTACGATGCCCTCGGCGATATGAACACTCTGTTCTTCGACAAAAACGTCGTGCATTTCTCCGAAACGCATAATATGGATAAGGGTAACTATACCATCGTCATCGAGCCCTATAATATGATGTACGTCGATTTCGAAGACGAACAGCAGACCGTCGGCGATAAGCTCGAGATCCCGATAGTTATCGAGGATTATTACGGCGGCTTCTACGCCGAGAGAGCGCATATCGGCAAACCGTTCTTCCCGTTCACCCGCGGAAGAGGTACCGAGGACGACCCCTATATAATCATGAGCGGGACCGAATTTGCCGCGTTCCGTAAATACGTCGTCTCCGAAAACGGCGCCGAGAATATGTATTTCGCGCTCGGATGTGATATCACGATAGACGATATCGAGCCCTTCGGCGAGACCGAGCGTAAAAAAGGCTTCTGCGGCGTCTTCGACGGAAGAGGCCATACCGTTACCTTCGATAACGTCGTTACCGAAGACGACGGCGCTTCTATGTTTATGATGATTTCCCATACCGGCGTCGTCAAAAACGTCGTTACCGCGGGAACTCTTGAAAGCAAAGGATATTACGCCGCGCCTGTCGCCGTTATCAACGACGGCATCGTCGCCAACTGTATAAACTATGCCGATGTTACCGGCTCCGAGCTCGTCGGCGGAATATGCACCTCCGCGTACAGCGCGTCCGAAAACGGCGTTACCTATTTCGGCGTTATCGCCAACTGCGTCAACTACGGTAAAATAACCGTATCCGCCGAAAGCGAAATGTCTTCTGCCGGCGGTATCGTCGGGCTCGCATTTGACGGCGGTATGGTCGTTTCCTGCTGCGGCTACGGCGCCGCCGAAAGCGACTCAGAGCAGGGAAACCTCGGCGCAATCGCGGGCTGCCTTATTTCCAATAGCTGGTGCTCCGTGGTCTTCGGCTGCGTCTTCGACGGTACCGTCTGCTCCGAAGCCACCGGCGCAAGTATTGGAACGCTCCTGCCCGAAATAAATGAGATTCAACGCGAAGAAACTAAGGTTTTGAAATCCAAAGGCTACGAGTACGCCGAATATCTCAATGATCTTATAGATTTTCTTAAAGAAGAAGGAATAGCCGAAGGCGTGCCCTTCGCGGAATGGATATTCACCGAAGGCGAATATCCCACAATCGACCTCGTACCTGCCGAAAACTACGTTCTCTCCCTCGGCGGCAAAGTCAATAAAACCACCTTCTCTCTCCGCCTCGGCGCTTCCTACGACGCGTCGTCGCTCGATAAAGAAGCCCGCAAGACCGTTACGGATATCGGTATAGTCTTCTATCCCGCCCACCTTCTCGGCGAGGACTCCCTCGACCTCGAAAACGAACACGCCGTAAGTATCTCCGCCTGCGCTATCGATGAAGGCTACGACCCCGCCAAAAAGTTTGTCGATTACGATTCGTTTACTTTTTACGTAACTATCGTAAATATCCCCGAAAAGGGCAGAGACGTTGATATTTCCTTCCGCTCCTTCATCGTCTTCAATGAAGAAACCGTCTGCTACGACGGAACGATGAGCCGCTCCTACAACGGCGTCCTCGCTTTAAATAAATAATACGGGTAATAAATAATACGGGTAAATATTATGAAAAAATTCCTTTCCGTTATTCTTTCCGCGCTGATGATTATAACTGTTTTCTCGGCGCTGACACTTGCTTCTTCGGCAGCCGTCGACCCGACGTGGGACGTGCGGTACAGCGTTTTTAACGCCGGCGGCGAAGACGACCTCATTATACTGTTCCCCGACGTTAAAGAAGCCGAAACCGTCCTCGATTTTCTCCCGCATATCCGCTGCTATACGTTCGATGCCGTTTATTATCCCGAACACGTCTCCGGATACGACGATAACAGCCTCGAGATCGAAATGAACGAATATCTTCCCGCCGGCAGCTACGCCCTCGTCTTTGACTCCGAAACGCTGCTCCTTGACGGCGAATTGATCGAATACGACTTCGTCGCCTATTTCACCGTATTTTACGGCAACGATTCGAAAATGCGTATCTCCTCCGAGATGTACGACCCCCTCTGCGTCGAAACGAGCGTCGGTTACGTCGGATTTTTCAGATACTATAATCACCTTTTCTTCAACTTCAACTCTATTGCCGAGATTTACGAGGCCTCATCCTCATCCAATACCCTTAAATCTCCCTCGTCCTCGTCGTCCTGCTCTATTTATATGGGCTACGGGATATCGAGCGCCAACGTCGTTTATATAAAGGATTTCTTCGAATTCTGCGAAGAAGGCGATTACGAGTTTACTTTAGAGCCGGGCGCGATCGTATATACCGAACTTTCCGGCACCGCGCTTCACAACGAGAAACATATCCACGTTCCCTTTACCGTCTATGAAGACGGCGGCGATTTCAAAGTCCGCCTCTCCGCCCCGAAAAAATATTTCGACCGCGGCAGCGGCACCTTCGACGACCCTTATATAATCGCTTGCGACGACGATTTTGCTTTGTTCGATAAAATGGTCGAAGAGGGAAGAACAGACTGGGATATGCATTTCGCCCTCGACACCGACGTAAACTGCTCTAAACCCGTCGGCTACACCAATCTGGTATCCTTCGACGGCGACTTCGACGGAAGAGGCCATACCGTCCACCTCGATATTTCGCAACGTTACTACGGTGGTATGTTCTATATTATCGGCGACGGAGGCATAGTTAAAAACGTCATAACCGACGGCTCGGTTTCCTCCTACGAAAATTCGGGCTCCATCGCCGCGGAATGCCGTGGTATCGCGTATAACTGTATGAACTTCGCTTCGATAAGCGGCACCAACGCCGTCGGTGGCATCTTCGGTCGTCTTGACGGCAACGCTCTCGTCCAGAACTGCGCCAACTACGGCGACGTTACCAATGTTCTCCGCTACGATTCTTTCGAGAGAAGCTGCGGCGGTATCATCGGAACGGTCGGATTCGGATGCAAAAACGCGGTAATATCCAACTGTTTGAACGTCGGTAATGTAACTTGCGATACCGAGACTATTCCCGTCGGCGCTCTCGTCGGTCTTATCTGCTCTCCGGAAGTGATGTTGTTTACCTCCATTTTCGATATCGACTCCGATGGCAACGAAAACCCCTTCGGCATGTCCGGATCCTCCTATGAGCCCAAGTATGACGAAAAAATCTTCGGATTTTTCGATACCGACATCAAGAACACCGAAGGCGCGATATCGTATTTAAACGATTTCTTCGATTATTCCCCCGTTTCGCGCGAATTTCTGCGATGGACGCTGCAAACGGAAGGTTATCCCGTGATTACGCTTACCCCTTATCAAACCGTCGTTAGATCCCTCGGCGCGAAGATAAACGAAACCACCAACTCCCTCCGCCTCGGCGCTTTCTACGACGCATCGTCGCTCGATAAAGAAGCACGCGAGACCGTTACCGATATCGGCATAGTCTTCTATCCCACCCACCTTCTCGGCGAAGACTATCTCGACCTCGAAAACGAAAACGCCGCAAGCGTCTCCGCCTGCGGCATCGAGGAAGGCTACGACCCCGCCAAAAAATTCACCGATTACGATTCGTTTACCTTCTACGTAACTATCGTAAATATCCCCGAATATGGCAGAGATACGAATATCTCCTTCCGCCCGTTCATCG
>JAZUJV010000211.1:0-9220 GCA_045642945.1 Eubacteriales bacterium
AAATGCTGCGTTCTCGAAAAGGAGAACGATATTGCGATGGGCACGACTAAAGCCAACAGCGGCATAGTCCACGCGGGTTACGACCCCGAGCCCGAAACACTTATGGCAAAGCTTAACGTACGCGGATGCGAGCTTATCGAGGACATCTGTAAAGATTACGGTGTTCCCTACCGCAAATGCGGCTCGATGGTCATTGCTTTCGACGCGAACGACGAAGAGCATATCCGCAAGCTTTATGAACGTGGGCTCGAAAACGGAGTCCGCGGTATGGAGCTTTTGAGCGGCGAAGAGCTTTTAAAACGCGAGCCGAATCTTAACGATACCGTTAAAGGCGCTCTCTGGGCGCCGAGCGCGGGCGTCGTCAACCCCTGGAGACTCTGTCTCGCCATGGCGGAAGCGGCGGCTGAAAACGGAGTCGAATTCTATCTCGACAGCGAGGTTACCGCCATCGACAAGATAAGCGGCGGCTTTATGGTTACCGCCGGCAGTATGACCTACGAAACGGGATTCATCGTCAACGCCGCTGGACTTTACGCCGACAAGATCGCCGAGCTCGCGGGAGCGGGCGACTTTAAGATAAAACCCTCGAAGGGTCAGTATTATCTGCTCGACAAAAACCAGAGCGGGCTCGTGAAGACCGTCATCTTCCAATGCCCCACCGAAAAGGGCAAAGGCGTTCTCGTCTCGCCGACGGCTGACGGCAACATCATCGTCGGACCGAACGCCGAGGGCGAAGGTCCGAAGGACGATTTCTCGACCACGCGTGAAGGGCTTGATTTCGTTTCCGCCGAGGCGGCGAAATCCACTTCCAAGATAAATTACCGCGACAACATCCGCTCGTTCGCGGGATTACGCGCCAACTCCACCGAAAAAGATTTCATCATCGGCGAATCGAAGCTTTGCCGCAGCTTTATCAACGTCGCGGGCATCAAATCGCCCGGACTTTCCTCGGCGCCCGCCATCGGCGAATACGTCGTGGATATTTTAAAGGACTGCGGGCTCAATATGCCCGAAAAATCCTATTGGAGAAAGCCCGAAAAGAAGATACGCTTCAACGAGCTTTCCGCCGAGGAAAAAGCCGAAGCCTGCAAAAAGAATCCCAAATACGGCAACATCATCTGCCGCTGCAACACCATAAGCGAAGGCGAGATTCTCGACGCGCTCGACAGCAAGATCAAGCCGAGAACGCTCGACGGTATCAAGAGAAGAGCCGGAACGGGTATGGGCAGATGTCAGGGCGGCTTCTGCGGACCGAGAGTTCACGAGATAATATGCAAATATTACGGCGTTCCCGAAGAGAGCGTTCAGCTTGACAGGAACGGCTCGTATATAGTTATCGGAAAGGTCGGTGAAACGAAATGACCTATTGTGATATCGCCATAATCGGCGCGGGCCCCGCGGGGCTGGCAGCCGCCGTCGCCGCAAGCAAAGCGGGCGTAAAGGATATTCTTCTTATCGAACGCGACAAGGAAGCGGGCGGTATACTTAACCAGTGCATCCACAACGGATTCGGGCTTCACCGCTTCGGCGAGGAGCTTTCCGGACCGGAATACGCGGGCAGATATATAGATATGCTTGAGGGCACGGGCGTCAAGCTCAAGCTCGGCACGATGGTACTTTCCATCGAAAACAAAGTCGTTTACGCCGTTTCGGAAGAAAACGGATTCGAACAGATACAAGCCAAAGCGATAATTCTCGCGATGGGCTGCAGAGAGAGAAACAGAGGCCCGATCTTCGTCCCCGGCGACAGAGGCAGCGGCGTTTTCTCCGCCGGCAGCGCGCAGAGATATCTTAACATCGAGGGCTACCTCGTCGGCAAACGCGTCGTTATTCTGGGCAGCGGCGACATCGGTCTTATCATGGCGCGCCGTATGACTCTCGAGGGCGCGAAAGTTCTCGCCGTCGCGGAGATCATGCCCTTCTCGAACGGGCTTTCGCGAAACGTCGCGCAATGTCTCGACGATTTCGGCATCCCGCTTTATCTCTCCCACACGGTTACCAAAGTCATCGGCAACGGCAGGATAGAGGGCATCGAGATATCCAAGGTCGACGACAAGATGAAGCCCATCCCCGGCACCGAAATAAAATTCGACTGCGACACGCTTCTCCTCTCGGTCGGTCTCGTTCCCGAAAACGAGCTTACCCGCGCGGCGGGCATCGAGATAGACCCGCGCACCAACGGCGCGAGCGTCGGCGAGGATATGCAGACCTCGGCTGACGGCGTTTTCGCCTGCGGCAACGTGCTTCACGTTCACGACCTCGTCGACTACGTTTCCGCCGAGAGCGAAAGAGCGGGCAGAGAGGCGGCGAAATACGTTCTTTCGGGTAAAGCCGACAAGCACGCCAAACCCATTAAGAACGGCAGCAACATAAACTACACCGTTCCCCAGCGTTTCGACGCGGAGAACGTCGAAAAAGGGCTCGATATCTTCTTCCGCGTTCGCAAGAAGATTCGCGTCGGCGAGATAAGAGTTATCTCCGGCGAAACGCTTATCGCGAAATTCAAGCGCGAATTCCTCGCGCCCGCCGAGATGCAGAAGATCACAATTCCCAAAGTTCTGTTAGACAAAGTCGGCGACGATATGACGGTTTACGTCGAAGAGCTTGAAGCGGAGGCATAAAATTATGAGAGAAATGATTTGTATAGTCTGCCCGCGCGGATGTCATCTTAAAGTGGACGAAGAAACGCTCAAAGTTACGGGCAACAGCTGTGAAAACGGCGAAAACTACGGCAAAAACGAGGTTTCCCACCCCGTCCGCACGGTTACCGGCAGCGTCGCCGTCGAGGGCGGCATCCACCCCCGCCTCGCCGTCCGCACCGACAAACCCGTCCCCAAGGACAAAATGTTCGACGTTATGGACGCGCTCCACGCCTTTAAAGCCAAAGCGCCCGTCAAACGCGGCGAGATACTTATAAAGAACGTCTGCGGCACCGACGCCAACGTTATCTCGTCAAGAAATATGTGATTCAAAAAAAACAGTCGTGCGGTAATTCCGCACGGCTGTTTTTTGAATCGGTCGGCGGTTAAAATCGCGTCATCGCGGCAAAAACCGACGGTTTTTGCCACTTACTTTGTCAACTTCACCGCTCGCGCTTGTCATTTACGGCAAAACATCCGATCTTGTTTGTATCTCACACAGCTTGCGCCAAACGCTTTTTCTCGCCTCCGCTTTTGCTGCGGCGTGAAAAATCGGGCGCTGCGCATTCTCCCGCCCGCTTCATCCGCCCCCGGCGGGGCGGGGGCGCGGATTTCGTCTGACACGATTTTTCCTCGCCGATAGTCCCCGCGGCGTTATTCCCGTTTCTCCCCACAGCGCTTCTACTATCCTAACTAAATAACTAACGCTGTTGTTAAAAACAAATGGTTGCTACTCTCAACACCCGCACGAAGCGTTTCTTGTTTATAGCGATACCGTCAAATCGTGCGGAATAACTAACCTTGTTTATTGTAACCATACCATCCCCGCGAAAGTTTACTTTCGCGGCATTAAAAGTTTTCGGGCGCCTTTTTCAAAAGGCGCGATATTGAATTTTTCCGAAAAAAGAGTATAATATATAAAAAATCAAAGGAGGCTTTCGGATGAAAAAGATAATCGTTCTTCTCTTCGCGCTCGCGGTTTTGCTCGCGGGATGTGAAAGCGGCGGCGATATTTCCGCCGAAAGCAAAGCCGCTTCCGAAGCGGAGGAAAGCTTTGAAATATCCGAGATTTCGGAAACAGACGAAAGCTCGGAAGCCGAAAAAACGGTTTTTCCGCTCGAAAACGAGGTTTATTCCTACGAAAACGAGGAAAATATACTCAATTTCGTATATTTCGGCGACGGTATCTGTTTCAGGTTTTACCCGAAAAGCGAAGCAGAAAACGCCGATTTCGCGTTCACCTATCAAACGGGCGCGAGCGTCTCGGAAAACACGCTGACGGCGGAATATAAAGGCGATTTTTCGGTCTTTGCGCTGACTTTTTCTTCCGAAGCCGCGAAAGCGGAGATAAAAGGCGAGACCGAAGTATTTTCGGGCGAATATAAGGCGATAAAAACCGAAAAGAAGGAATATCCCGCGCCCGAGCTCCCGAAGATTATTCTCGACAAAAACTGCGAAGCTAAGCTCGACGTCGGCATAGCGAACGCCGTAAGAGCGGAATACGGGCTTGCCGAAAACGCGTATCTTTCGAGAGAATTTCTGCTTACCGTGACCGACTTAAGTCTTTTCGAAGATAAACTCGTTTCGCTCACGGGGATAGAAAATCTCGAAAACCTCGATACGATTTATATAATGCAAAGCTATCTTACCGATATAACCCCGCTTTTGACGCTTCCGCGCATCAAAAACATAGATCTGGGGTGGTCTTACGTAAAAGAACTGCCCGAAATGGACGAAAACTGTAAAGTCGAGCGGCTTTCTGTGACTAACGCGTGCGTTACCGACCTTGCCCCGCTTTCCCGCGCGGTGAATTTAAAATCGCTCGACGTCAGCCAGAATTTCATTAAAAGCATCGCTCCGCTTAAAGACCTCGAAAATTTGGAATTTTTAGGCGTCTGGGGCAACTGCATACTCGATTGGGAGACGGTGAAGGACAATAAATCGCTTATAGGCGCGCTCGCCGCGCTCGATTACGATTACGACCTCGCCGTAAAAGCCGTCGAAAAAGCGAAGGAGATCGCTTCGGAAATAATTAAAGAAAATATGACCGAGCTTCAAAAGGAAAAGGCTTGCTACGACTATATCCGCGACAATATGGATTACGGGGTCGTGCACGGGTTTATGAAGCCGTTCGGCTATCAGGCACTTTTCGGCAAAAAGGGCGTCTGCGGCCATTATTCCGAGGGGCTGACGCTGCTTTTGAACGTTTCGGGGCTCGAGGCGATAAGTATTTCGAGCGACACGCACGAATGGAATATGGTAAAAATCGGCGAAAATTTCTACCACGCCGATGCGCTCTGGGACGAGGACTGCGGGCAGTATCCGTCGTATTTCAACGTCGGCACGGAAGAAATGATGGGTGAAACAGACCACGTGCACGATTTGTTTAAATATCCGACGGCTTGCAAGATGCATCCGCTTGTATATGCGAGAGAATTTGGTACGGTTATAAAATAGCATTCAGCTACGCTAAGGAATCATTTTTTTTATAATTGCCGCGAAAGTTCACTTTCGCGGCATTAAAAGTTTTTCGCTTCCTTTTTACAAAAAGGAAGAGCGCTTTAAAAGTTTTTCGCTTTCTTTTTTCAAAAAGAAAGAGTGCTTTAAAAGTTTTTGCAAGGGCTTTTTTCAAAAAGCGGGGCGCGTTTTTCAAAAGGCGCGGGCACTTGATTTTTTAATATTATGGTGTTATAATGTTAAATCATCCCAAAATAGGGGGTATTTTATGAACATAGTAATAGTCGGATGCGGAAAGATAGGGACATCGATAATATCCCGACTTGTCGCCGAGGGGCACGACATCGTTGCCGTCGACGCAAATCCCGCGGTAATAGCCGAAATAGGCAACGTTTTCGACGTTATGTGCGTCTGCGGAAACGGCGCGGACTGCGACGCTTTGGAAGAAGCGGACGCGGGCAAAGCCGAGCTTTTCGTCGCCGCGACGGATTCGGACGAAACGAATATGCTCTCCTGCTTCCTCGCGGGGAAGATGGGCGCAAGGCACACGATAGCGAGAATAAGAAATCCCGAATATAACGATAAGAGCCTGACGTTTATACGCCAGCAGTTAGGGCTTACCGTCTCGGTCAACCCCGAATGGATGGCGGCGCAGGAAATCTTTAATATGTTAAAGCTCCCCGCCGCGGCGAATATCGAGAGCTTTTCCGGCGGCAATATCGAGATGGTAGAGCTGAAATTAAAGAGCGACACGCCGCTTGACGGGATGAAGCTTTCGGATCTGCGAAAGAAATATAAGGCGAAATTCCTCGTCTGCGCGGTACAGCGCGGCGAAGAAGTGCATATCCCCGACGGTAATTTTGTGCTCAATGCGGGCGATAAAATAGGTCTTACCGCCGCGCCGACCGAGATACAGAAGCTTTTGAAAATGCTCGGTATTTCGCAGAAGCAGGCGAGAAACGTTATGATATTGGGCGGCAGTAAGATCGCCTATTACCTCGCGAAACGCCTTATTTCGAGCGGAAACAACGTAAAAATCATCGAAAAAGACGAAAAACGCGCCACCGAGCTCGCGTCGCTGCTTCCCGAAGCCGTTATAATCCAAGGCGACGGCGCCGACCAGGAGCTTCTTTTGGAAGAAGGCATCGACACGACGGACGCTTTCGTCGCGCTGACGGGAATGGACGAGGAGAATATCCTTATCTCGATTTTCGCGTCGACGCATAAGGTCCCGAAGATAATCTCGAAGGTAAACAGCGACGGGCTTGCCGATATGGCGGTCAACCTCGGGATAGAATGTATAATCTCGCCGAAAAAGATAGTTTCCGACGTGCTCGCGAAATACGCGCGCGCGCTCGAAAATTCGCTCGGCAGCGATATCGAAACGCTTTATAAGCTTATGGACGGCTCTATCGAAGCTCTCGAATTCAACGTCGGCTCGGATTTCAAGGGCGTAAAGACCCCGATAAAAGAGCTTTCGCTCAAGCCCGGGATACTTATAGCGGGCATCATCCGCGCGAGAAGGGCGATGCTTCCCTCCGGCGACGATATGATTATGCCCAACGACCGCGTCGTCGTTATAGTTTCGGGTCAGAAACTTTCCGACCTTTCTGATATAATAAGATAAGCTGCCGATAAAACAGAGGAATTTTTATGAATCGGAAAATGATATTCTTCACTTTCGGAAGAATTTTACAGACCGAAGGCGCTTTGCTGCTGCTGCCAACGTTCGTGTCGCTCGGGTACGGCGAGATGAAGGCGTTTGTCGCCCTTCTCGTTACCGCGATAGCGTCCGCGCTGGCGGGGACGGTGATAACCGCGCTCGCGCATACCGAAAATAAACTCATATACGCCCGCGAGGGCTTCGCGATAACCGCGCTCGCGTGGATAGGTATGTCGCTCGTCGGAGCGCTGCCTTTTGTCATAAGCGGCGAGGTAAGCTCTTACGTCGACGCGTTTTTCGAGACGGTAAGCGGGTTTACGACGACCGGCGCTTCCTGCCTTAAAAACTATACCGAGCTTTCGCACGGGATACAGTTCTGGCGCTGCTTTACCCATTGGATAGGCGGTATGGGCGTTCTCGTGTTCGTTATGGCGATAGTTTCGAATATGTCCGACAGGTCTATCCATATTATGCGCGCCGAGATGCCCGGTCCTGTCATCGGCAAGCTTGTGCCGAAGGCGAAGGACACCGCGAAGATACTTTACGGCATCTATATCGCGCTTACGGTCTTCGAGATACTTTTCCTTTGGAAATTCGGGCTCGGCGGCGGAATGAACCTTTACGAAGCGACGATACATTCGCTTTCCACCGCCGGCACGGGCGGCTTCGGCTCGAGGGCGGACAGCATCGCTTCTTATTCGAGCTACTGTAAAATCGTTATAACCGTATTCATGCTGCTGTTCGGCGTGAACTTCAACCTTTATTTCCTTATGCTTATCCGCCGTTTCAAAGCGGTTTTCCAAAGCACCGAGCTTCGCTTTTATATTGGTCTCATCGTCGTTTTCACGCTTATAATCACGGCGAATATCTACAGTATGGTCGGCACCTTCGGCAAATCGCTCGAGGACGCCGCGTTTCAGGTGGCGGCGTTCATCACGACGACGGGCTATACCACCACGAACCCCAACCTCTTCCCCGGGCTCGCGAAAGGGCTTTTGCTGCTGCTTATGTTCTTCGGAAGCTGCGCGGGCTCCACGGCGGGCGGTTTAAAGCTTTCGAGAGTGCTGCTGCTTATCAAAATGATTGGCAGAGAGATGAAAAAGCTGCTTCACCCCCGCGCCGTTACGAGCGTCAACTTCGAGGGCAAGGACGTCGATAGCTCCACCCTTTCGAGCGTCGCGACCTATTTCGCCGTCTACGCGCTTTGTATAATCGCGACCTTCCTGCTCGTCTGCTTCGAGCCCTTCGGCTTCGAGACGAATTTCACCGCCGCCGTCAGCGCTTTTAATAATATCGGCCCGATTTTCGGCACGAAAGCCGACTTCTGCGACTATTCGATCTTCTCGAAACTTGTTTTCTCGCTCTCGATGATGCTCGGCAGACTCGAGATCTTCCCCATCGTCATCGCGCTCTCCCCCTCCACGTGGCTGAAAAAATAACGGTTGACCGATCAGGGATTACAGAAACAATAGAAAAAGGTGTGCAACTTAATGTACACCTTTTTTGTTTTCGCGTCCTCGCAGAATGGCGCAGACAGCATCATACGTATCAACAGGGGATTGAATTTCAATCCACGCCCCCGCGTGTACGGATTGATATCATCAGGCATTTCAATCCACGCCCCCGCACGGGGGGCGACCTCACAGACGGGAACTAATGCTACCGTCCCTGCATTTCAATCCACGCCCCCGCACGGGGGGCGACATATACTCGGTATTAACGCCTCTCAGCAGGGTTTATTTCAATCCACGCCCCCACACGGGGGGCGACGATGGGACGGAACATATCGAGAACGGAGCGGATATTTCAATCCACGCCCCCGCACGGGGGGCGACGAAAAAGCCGCCGAAAAAGCCCGCGCGGAATATAGATTTCAATCCACGCCTCCGCACGGGGGGCGACTATCTTTTTACACAGCAATGGGACGGCGTTGACAAATTTCAATCCACGCCCCCGCACGGGGGGCGACCGGTCTATTACCTTTACCGCCGTACTCACCGCAATAATCTCAATCCACGCACCCGCGCGGGGGGCGACTGCAGCCTTCTGTGTCCCAGGAAGCGCGGAAGTATTTCAATCCACGCCCCCACACGGGGGGGCGACGCTATTGCCATTTGTTCTTCGATGTTGCGATGTTCATTTCAATCCACGCCCCCGTTCGGGGGGCGACGCATTCGTGCGGCAGGTATAGCGCGTCTGTTACATTTCAATCCACGCCCCCGTGCGGGGGGCGACCATTGTCATGCTCGTTATGATATATATTAGATTGGGATTTCAATCCACGCCTCCGCACGGGGGGCGACGTGATGTTGACGACCTGACGACAAAGCAGGCGCAATTTCAATCCACGCCCCCGCACGGGGGGCGACGGGCATTACGGATATCATAATTACCAAGCCAAGAGATTTCAATCCACGCCCCCGCGCGGGGGGCGACGGGCTGCAGGGATGGCAGCGCGTAA
>JAZUJV010000212.1:0-5876 GCA_045642945.1 Eubacteriales bacterium
AATTCCTGCCAACGGCACCGGAACGAATTCCACGTGTAAGCTCTGCGGAATATGCCCGTTCCAGCCGCTTGGTATCTGTCTGTTCATCTGGCTTGCGATCATTCTGATCGTTGTAATTCTTGTCATTATTCTTATCGCCAAAGGTAAGAAGAAAAAAGAAAAAGAGGAAAAGAGGTAAAACGGTCGAGGATCTGGACTATTACAATATCGGTAGTGAAACGATTGCCGGCTGCAAATGCTGGGTTTTTGATGCCATGGGGCTGAATGCGATCGAAGGAAAATTCCGGGTCAATATGGAAAACGGAATCTGCATGAAGTACCTTGACCCCGATGGCGAGGGCTTTGAATTCACACAACTGAATCTGAATTACAATGGATAACCATTAAAAAAGGAGAAAACAATGAAAAAAACCATTACTTTAATACTCGCGCTTCTTATGCTGCTTTCACTTGCCGCCTGCGGTGAAAAAACGCCTGCAACGAATGACGAAAGCACGACTCCGAGCAGTCAGCAGACCGAAGATCCGGGTCAGCAGGAGCAGACGCGGCCCGACGACAGCAAGGATAACGAAGAAGCAGACGATCTCACCACCGTTGAGGGCTTTATGAAAGCGTTCGGTATTACCGAAGACGATATGAAATGCGCAAAATTTACGCGCGTGGGAAAAACCTCGTATGATACCGACAGCGGGAAGATCGTTGAGATTGGTTCTTTTATTTCCGAGGCGATGACCGACGAGGAGGTCAGGGCATGGATCGAGAAGATCATCACCAAACTCGATTCGCTTTCCGACGACGGAAAGGTTATGACCTTAGGGGACGGAGAACTGACCGTCGATTACATGATGGCAAAGAGCATGAAGGTTGCCAGCGGATCTTATAAATACAATGGCAAAAACGTTTCCGTGTCCATTACCGTTTTCAAAGGACAGTTGGATAATGCGGATCCGAATGAAGCAATGCCCGCGTGCACGCTTTGGCTTGAATTCAAAAAGTAATTTCATGGGATAAGGCATTATCGAATTCGGAAAAGCGGCAGGATCTTCATAAATCCTGCCGCTTTTCTTATGCATATATTAGTTCGCGATATTGTGCATTATGTTGTCTGAAAGTCAATCACAAAAACGAATGATTCGCGGCAAAATTATTATCGAGAGGGCATTTGAGTATTTGCCTTCCTGTTTTCGTTTTGGCAATATCAAGGTTTAGCTTTGCCCGAAATGTATCACAAGTCATGTGAATTTTTCGAACTGTGCAAAAAGCAAAATTCAACCAACCGTGTTTGTTGAGCGGTGAAAATGCAGTTGTAAACTTGAACGTATTTTGGATTTGATATCATCGGGCACCAACAATTTGGCATTTGGCACCAAAAACAACGATGTTGTTAATATTTGCATTTATAAATTCAATGTGCTATAATGTGCTATAATGCAATAGGAGGTTGTCTATGAATATAGTGATATGCGACGATAACAAAGCATTTGGAAACGAATTGGCGCAATATATAAAAAAACAAATTATATCATTTGGTTTCGACGAACAACACAATATTAAATATATGCAATCATCCAAAACTCTCATTTCGTATCTTGAAAACAATGACATAGATATTTTGTTTTTGGATATACGAATGCCCGAAGTCGACGGATTTGATATCGCCAAATACATTTGCGATAATGAATTACAGATATACATAATTTTTATATCAAGTTTTGACAATAACGTATTTTATTCTTTTCATTACCACCCGTTCAGATACATCAGAAAAGAACGATATAAAGACGAGGTTATTGAAGCACTTAAGTCGGCATATTCCGAGTTATTTACAAAATACAACAGTATTGTCGTAACAAAATATAACGACATATGGCCGATTAGAATCTCTAATATTGTCTATGCCGAAAAAGAAAAAAGAACAAATTACATGAGTATACATACCAAAAACGACGTTTATCGTTTTCGCGGTACTTTGACTGAATTTGCTTCTAAAATCGACGGATGCCGTTTTATAAAGGCATCGCCGAATGCTTTTATTAATTCTGACTGCATTATTTCGATAACAGACAACGTTATTAATCTTCGCGGCGGGTTAAAATATACTGCATTATCCGCAAAATATCTAAAGGATGCTAAAGAAAAATTATTCGAATATATGAGGAACAGATGAATTATGGTTGTTATGGAATATCTCGCAAATCTGTTTGACGCAATCCTTGCGACGTTTTTCGTTTTAAAGTTTAACAACGGAAAAATCAAAGAAAACAAAACAAGTTATATTTGCGCGTTTTTGTGCTTTGTGGTTTCTACGGCGTTTCTGTATATCAGCGATCTGTCCTTGCTGCATACAGTTATAATAACGCTCTTGCTTATAGGCTTTGCGTTTACCGTAAAAGGTCATAAGACTTTGTCGGCGCTTCTGGCTCCTTTGCTGTTCGAATGTACGCTTGCCGTTTCGAGTATAGTGTTCGTTATTTCTTTAAGCATGATTTTTAATATTGACGTATCGGTGATTGCGAATGGCTTTACTTTTGCCCGGTGTCTGTTGCTTTTGTTGACGAAAGGGACCGAAGCGGTTATATGCGCCGTTATATTAAGATTTATTAAGTTAAACTCAAACTTTAAGTTCATTGAGTTAATACTGTATCTATTGGCACCGGCAATTACCGTTGCTTCCATATACGCATTTTTGGCGATTTGCCTTGTTCAAGATATGGAAGACTATTACGTTCTTATTTTTGTTTCCTCGATAGGTCTTATTATTACAAACGTTTTAGCGGTGCTGTTTTTCCTGAAATACCAAAAGAACGAGCAAGATAAAAACGAGATGAAAATATTGCTTCAGTTACAAGGATACGAGCAGCAAAAATACGATGAAACTCAAAAAATAAATGAATCCATAAAAATACTTCGTCATGACTTAAAAGAACAGTTGATATATGCAAGAAGACTTTTTGACGAGGGAAATGCCGAAGAAGCATGGAACCACATTAAAAAATTAGAAGATAGAATTTTCAAGACAACTGAATTGGTTCAGACGGGGAATCGTGTAATTGACAGCATTCTTGCATCAAAAATCTTGGCGAATCCGGAAATTAAGTTTATAGTCGGAGGATCTTTCGGCGAATTGGAAAATGCCGAAGACATCGAGCTTGTCTCGCTGTTTTCGAATATGCTGGAGAATGCGGTTGAAGCAACAAAAGATATCGATAATAAACTAATAGAAATAAGTTTTTCGGAAAAAGGCGGATATCAAAATATATCTTGCAAAAATCCCATATTGGATTCCGCATTTAAAGACAACCCGCATTTAGTTACAACAAAAAAAGATAAAGCTATTCACGGATACGGAATAAAGAGTATGGAAAAATCCGTAAAAGCCTTGAACGGTATGATCGAATTTTATGAAAGCGACGGCTGCTTTTGCTGCCACGTTGCGCTGCCGACTGAAAACGCACAATAAACTGCCAACAGATAATTAACAGTCCAATAGCAAAAAGCGGTTCAACCTTGAGCCGCTTTCTTTGAATTATACGTGCACCAACAATCCGGCAATATGCACCAAAATTTCCCCTAATCATTTAAATGTGCTATACTGTGAACAAAATAGATATTCAAGAAAGGACAAAACTATGAAAACGATTAAAATGAAAAAGCGTATTCTTAACCCGACGTTTACTTACGAATTATTAGATGGGAGGCACAAGTAATGAAAAAGGTGATCTGCTTTTTTATCGTTATTATTTTGTCGTTATGTATAGTTTCCTGCGAGTCCGTTTCGAACGGAAGCAGCGCCGAAATTTCCGGCGATTATTCCGAAAGCGAAAGCTCCGAAGCGGTCAACGAATCGAGCGAAAGCGTTGATCCCGAGCCCGAAGAGAGTTCGGAAAACGTTATTGTTGACCACGGAAACGACGAGCCGGTAATACTTTATTCTCATATCGAAAGAACGCTTGTACTTGCCGGCGGATATAATGAAAAAACGGGATTTATCGGGCTTTCCGAATACGAATTCGGCGGCGAACCTTACGAATGTCTCCTGACCGCTGCTTTGGAAAATTTCGGCAACACTTCTCATTCGCTTGAGAACGGTTTGATATCCGTCGGTGATGATATCGATATTTATACAGACGGCGGGGTAAACACCGTAAAATGTACCGATCTCGTATTATACTATTATCGCGACGAGATTCCGGTAATCGAAATCAAAACCGATGGCGACGTTGCGAAACCTTCGTTTGCTTTTCGGCATGATTCCGTAAAAAAGTATGCTTTTCCGTCGGAAAACGCAAACAGTATGAAATACGATATGGACAACGACGGCGCAGAAGATACGCTGACATGGGAGCTTGACGCGGATATCGAAACGGAATACGAATATACGATAGTACCGGTATTGCGTTTATATACAAACGCGGGCAATATCGAGTGCAAATTGGAACAAATACTCAAAGCCGATTCCTCACGTATCGAAGTTATCGGAATATGCGATTTCGACAGCGACGGAACAATGGAAATCATAGTAAATACCGTGGATTTGAACGAGGGATTGCATATCTGCGCGTTGAAAAACGGTCAGCTTGAAGTCGTATTTGATTATTACATCGTTGAATGATCGTTTTGTAAAACGCTTATTCTCTCGAATGGGCAGGAAAACGGTTAGACAAGATAAACTATACTTCTTCGACTACGAATGAGGAATATTCCGAGTTCACCTATAACAAAGACGGCATAAGAACGCGGAAATATTACATAGATTACGTAGACTGTGTTATGAAAGAACACGACTACGTTCTCGACGGAACGAATATAGTAAAAGAAACCTACCATATGAGTTCCATGTTCCTCGGTGAAGAATAGGAGGGAGATTATGAGGAAAGCAATTAAATATATTTATGATGCAAATCCGTTTTATATGCATTTGAAAAAACACTTTTGCCCTAAATGTGGAAATAAATTAGAATTGCGGTATATAAGTAAAATTGTAAATTCTAATTCTCCAGAAGCAAAAGATTATGATTTTTCCGTAGGAGATACTTTTTTTGTGGGGGATGTTGAATTTAGGACAAGATATTTTTATTGCGCAAATTGTCAAGTTGAATTTTCCGGCACATATTTAAAAAGGAGAAATCATGAAAATTGAAGAAAGCTCGAACACAACGCTTGCTGAAACGGATGGTGCCGGGGATGCAACGGAAGTAACGGTCTGCGCTCAGAGTGTTAAAAAAGCAAAGGTCAAAAAGCTGATCGTTGTTTTATTGACGGTACTATTTGTTTTTCAGATCATATACGGAGCGTTCAGCTTTATCCCCGGTTTTGAAAAAAAGTATTTTATCAAAGATTTTTCCGATCACCGCGAACTGATGGAAAAATGGGTGGATAAAATGATTGAAGTATACGATTCCGAAAAAGAAACGCACGATGATTTGGAGTTTATCAGTTTGAGTCCGCAGCTTCCGTCATATAACAACGGCGTTTTCAATTTGAGTTGCTTTTTATCGGATAGCACCGAATATAACATAGAGATCCCGGCTACGGACGACGATTATCACGCCCTTATGAAAGTACAGCGCGATATCCCGAATCCCGATGAAAACTCCGGAGAGTATGGATTGGCGGTTTTTGTTACGAATAAGCAGGTTTCATTTTGGAAGAACCGTTACGCCGCCGTTTATTCGCGCAGCAGCTGGAAGCCGGGATATATCCGCCCGACCGATAATTACGAGGCGTATCGCGTTACACGGATCAGCTTTCATTGGTATCATGTCGTCGGATTTGACTCCAAATGGCTTTTCTTCGTCTCTTGATTTGATCGGTAATCAGCGACTCGTTCATGGTTTATCCTTCAGCGCTATAAGTTACCGTTCAGGACGGGGTTT
>JAZUJV010000213.1:0-1897 GCA_045642945.1 Eubacteriales bacterium
CATTCGGTTTCGACGTAGGAGGCTTCGATACGTTTATAATCAAGTTCGCAAAATTTCATATTTTTCCCCTTATAAATCGCAATCGGCGGCGAAAAAACGCCGCCGTTACGGTCAAAAATTCAATTATTCGTGGTCTTTGAAGAATTCGACGGCTTCGCTGAGTGCTTCTTTGGCGGCGTCGGCTTTAGCCTCGTAGCCGGAAGCGAAGGTGCCCTTCGGAGAGGAAGCGAGCTCCTGAAGGAAGATATCGAGGTTGCCCCACTGATATATCATACCGATATCGCAGGCGCGGGTCGGAAGGATATAATCGTTTATCATCTCGATAGATTCGTCGTCGCGGGTCTTCATATAGGTTATGGCGAGCTGTTCGTAGTCGGCGGCGAGGGTGTTTTTACTGTAAGCGCCGAGGTAGTTGAGCGCGTCAGCCGTCATAACGAGGTGGTCGCCCATTACGGAGTTGGGGATAGCGAAGCAGGTGGAGGTCCAGGGGTTGACGAGAGAATAGTAGTCGTCCTGACCTTCGTCGGCTTTCGGAACGGGAACGATGCCGAAATGCTGTTCCATAACGCCGAGCTCGATTATTGTACCGAGGGAAGCGTTATAGAAGAGAGCGTTGCCGTCGGTGAACGCCTTCTGGACGAGGACGGTAGGCCACTGTGCCACGCCGAAATAATCGTTGGCGGAGATATAATGTTCTTTATCCTGAACGAAATCCTGAAGCTTTTCGATAAGGGTCGCGGTGCGCTCGCTATACATCGTAAGAGACGGATAGCCGTTGGCGTCGGCGGAAGCGATCTTCGCACCGGAGGCGAAGAAGATGCTCCACATATCGTCGAGCTGGCCGCCCCAGCCGAATTCGTCGCTGTAATCTATCTTGCCGTCGTTGTTTTTATCCTGTCCCAAAACCTTCGCGGCTTCGAAAACGACGTCGACAGTCCATTTACCGTCGCGGACGAGGTCGTAGGGATAGCCGCCGAATTTTTCGACGAGCCCGAATTTTGCCCAGAGGTCATAGTTGAAATAGAGTGCGGCGGTGGAGTTTTTATTGATAAGCCCGATATCGCCGATAGTGAAATAAAGCTGGCCGCCGTAGGTGAGAGTCTCGTTGAATTCCTGATTCCACCACGGAGCTTCTATCTGCAAGCCCTCGATATCATAGAGGTTGAGCAGCTCGCCGCTTATCGCGAGGGTGCCGCCGTCGTAGAGGCAGGGGACGATGACCTGGAAATCCTCGGTGGGAGCCATATTCTCCTGGCGGACTCTCTTGGCAAATTCGCCGTTTTTACGTGCGCCGTCGAAAACGTATATCTCCTCGACGACTATGCCGAGGTCTTCTTCGAGTTTCTGGGAACGTTTAAGAAGGTCGTTGTTCAAAACCTCGAGAAGGCTATGTTCGCTGCCATCCTCGTAGGTGTTGTAGCAGACTTCGGATTCCTGAACGGTGTTTACGCCGCAGGTAAGGAAGGTAACGGTTTTACCGTCGTAGAAGTTGCCGCTCGTAGTGGGAACGTAGTTGCCGTTTTCGTCAACGTAGGGGTTATCGGAAACGTCGGATCTCGAGACAGGCTCGGAAGATTCATCGTTTTCGCCGCAGCCGACGCAGACTAAGGCAGTCATCACAAGCACGAGAAGCAGACAAACGAATTTATTGAGTTTCATTGCTTTCCTCCTTGGATATATTTATATAAGTAATAATATCACAAAAACGCGGCGATTTCAAGAGTTAATTATAAAAGCGAAAAGCAAAAAAGGGTTGCAAAATTGCATAAAATATGCTATACTGAACAGGTATTCAAGTAAAGGAGGTCTTTTTATGACGCCCGAAGAAAAGAAAGCGGAAAAGCATAAAAAGAAGCTCGACAGAAAAGAAGGCAGGCGCGTAAAATCGCTTTGCCCG
>JAZUJV010000214.1:0-1817 GCA_045642945.1 Eubacteriales bacterium
AAGCCGCTTGTTTATTATCGGTAAATTACCATTCTATATTATAGAAGTCGAGATAAGGATAGTTGATCCAGCCGATGAAATAGGAGACGTCGTCCATATCTATATTGCCGTCGCGGACAAGTCGAGGTCGCCTTCATAGGATATCGGGTAGAGGTCGGGGAGGCGGCAGGCGCAGGAGCTATTTTGCTTCCGCGGGCCATTCGGTGATGACGCCCGCGTTATACTGGCACATATAGATAAGGTCGTCGGAAGTGAATTCGCCGTCGCCGTCGACGTCAAGCGCTTCGGCGCTGCCGACGGTTTCGTCGATGATATACGCGTTAAGCTGGCAGGCGTAGATAAGATCGTCGGAGGTGAAAAAGCCGTCGCCGTCGAAGTCTCCGCGCACACGGGCGGGGGGCGTGATTATCGTACCGTCGGTTTTCTCTTTCGTTATGGCGTAGGAGCCGTTGCCCGCGTAAATCGTATCGAAATTTGTCCAGTCATAGCCGAAGACGGAGGCGTTTTCGATATAGAAGCCTATCTCGTCTTCCGCGTTTTCGTTTACGGTAAAGGTGAACTTTAAGGTGATGTCGCCGTCTTGCACAGCGGAAACGCTGTCGGACGCGTTGACCACGCCGACTTCGACTTTGCCTACGTTGAGGATGCCGTTTTCGTCGAATTTAGTCCTCGAAAGGTTATCCCAATCCCCGCTCGGGAGTTTATAGGCGCAATTCACCGTTTTATCTGCGGCGAGGGTGTTGGTTATCACGAGGCTTTCGCTGTCGTAGCTGAACACGAAGTCGAGCTGTGAAAGCCCTTCGGCAACGGTGATATTTTTAACAGTAACCGTAACCTCGATATCTTTGCCCTTTTCGAAGGTCGCGGGGGCATCTATAACGACGTCGAAGCTTGCGCCACCGTTCTTTTCGCCGACTTTTTCGATAAGTGTATCTTCAAGAGTTTTTTCGGCGGCGCGGACGAGTTTATAGATGGATATGTGGGTTTGTGAGGAAGTATAGTTCAAAAAGCGGGGGGATGAAGAGTTATACTGGATATAGCCGAAGCCCGCTTCGGTGGAAGCGACGGTCGCGATGCCTCCGCTTATCGAAATATTCCAAGTCGAGACGCCGCCGGCCGAGATATTCAGAGATTTTGCGGCGGTGGAGCTTAAAAGTCCGGAGCCGAGAGAAAACGTCCAGCCCGCCGCCGCGCTGCCGCCGAGGGTAAGAGGAACGGGAGCGGAAGCGGATCCGTCGGAGACGGTTATCGTGTTATTGACTATCGTAACGTCGACTTTACCGAGAAAAGTGTTGTTGATAGGTCCGCTTGCGACGTTTTTATCGGGGCAGACGAAAAGTATCATATCGCCGGAGGTTAAATCGGAAACGTCGGTAACGAGAGCATAAACGGTCTCCGCGGGCGCGGGGCCTTCGCTCCGACGGAGCGAAGCGGAAAGCGCCGAAAGAGGCACAACGAGTATTATAATTATAATAGAAAGAAATATTGAAATCGTACGTTTCATATTTTCCGCCTTAAATGCTTTTATTGGTGATATTATAACACACACGAGCCGCATATTCAAGCAGAAATGATCAAAAAACGGGTATGAGCAAAAGGGGCTGTGAGACACGCGTCTCACAGCCCCTTTTCGTGTTATTAAATTACCATTCTATATTATAGAAATCGAGGTAAGGATAGTTGATCCAGCCGATGAAATAGGAAACGTCGTCCATATCTATATCGCCGTCGCGGTCAAGGTCGAGGTCGCCTTCATAGGATATCGGGTAGAGGTCGGGGAGGCGGCAGGCGCAGGAGCTATTTTGCTTCCGCGGGCC
>JAZUJV010000215.1:0-3461 GCA_045642945.1 Eubacteriales bacterium
CTGCCCGTCGGCAGCTCGCCCGAGCTCGCTATCGAAAAGAGCGAGTTCACCTTCGCGAGAGTCGTCGACGACAAGGTATATTACGACGTTGACATTATCGTTACCAACCGCGGAAGCGAAAAAGCCGAAGGGCTTACGATGCAGTTCTTCTATGAAGATTCCGACGGCATCGAAACGCCTCTTAACATAACCGGAAGCAAGCTTGTAACCGAAAAAGAAGCTCCGATACGCGTAAGCTCGACGCTTGATATAACCGATGATTTCGCAAACGGCGTCTACGTTCCGAAGGATTCAAGCGGAGACAGAGGACTTTCGAACGGATACGCGAGAAATATTCACGGTACGCTTTGCGTTCCGAAGAACGCTTATCTTGAAGACGGTCTGCATCTCGGCTTACGTCTCTTCTCGGAAAACGACAATTTCGAGATAAACGACGGAATTTACAACGTAACCTATAAAGAACAGTATACCGCCGACAACGAAATCAAAACGAAGCTCGCGCAGAAGACTGTTTTCGCGCAGCCGCTTCGCGTAGAGATGTCGGTAGGCGCGACCCTTTCCCTATCCTGCCTGTATAACTCCACGACGGACAAAAACGATATCGTCGTAAGAGAGATAAGCAACGGCGAGGAAAACTGGAAGCCGATACTCGGTATTCTTTACTTCGAAAAAGGACTTGTGAACGCGGTCCCCTCCGCTATCGGCTCGACAGTTATCCAGATAGAAGACAGAGCGACGAACAGCTTCGTCGAAGTCGCGGTCTACGTTTCGGAAAAGGCGGAAGATATCAACGTCGACTTCGAAAACACGGCACTTGAATTCATACACGCCGAAAACTCGGTCAACGCGAACAGCTGGGTAATGGAAGGAAATCTTTCGAGCTGGGCGGGCGAAACGAGAAGGGCGCCGATGAACGGCGATATATGCGTCGCCACCGAAAACGGCTCGAAGATCACGATAAGCACCACGGCGACGAGTATGGTACTTTATCATCACGGCGGCATCGAAATAAGCGACGACACCTTCGCCGACGAGATGAACGTGGAATACTACGACGATTGGCTTATCGCCGACTTTAAGAACGACGGTGAGATATATCACAATATTCTCATCACGGCGACGGAAACCGGTACGCAGGTAGACAGATATCAGCTTACCATGGGCGAAAAGGCGGAGCGTTCGATTCTCGAAGACAATCAGGCTCCGACGGTCATACCCGCTCACGACTATCCGAAGCCCGAATCGCTCGCGCTGCATACCGCAGTTACGCTCGGCGCTTACGTTACCGACAACACGGTGATCGCGGGCACGGCATGGCAGGGCGTTATCAGCAGCGAAAGCACGAAAATTTCGGATAATATATGGTATCTTGAAGCGACGGTAAACAAAAACGGCGTGTTCAGCATCGAAGCCGTCGACGCCAACGGCAACGTAACGGTTTATTCCTACGAAATAGACTGGTTCGTCGAAGGCGGCGCGGAAAGCGTAGCCGAGCCGCCGGAGTTCAGCTCGGTCTACTTCACCGACGAATACCTCGTAAGACGCGGAACGATGCTCGACAAAGCGAGACTTTACGTCTACTCCGTCGATGGCTGTTACAGCTACGTTTATTTCAGCAAGACGGGCACCTTCGCGAAGGACGACAACACCTCGGTCGGATACGCAAGGGAGGAATTCCGCGGGTACTCCTACCCCGTTACCGAAAACGGATTCTACATGGTAACGCTCACCTCGCGCGAGACCGGATTACAGAGCAAACAGATACTTTATTGCGACAATATCGGGAGCAAGCCGCCGAAGACGAAGATAGTTCAAAACGGCGACAAGCTTGAGATAGACATTATTTCGGAATCGAACATCGAATGGATAATGTGCTGCGCCGAGACGATAGGCTCCGGCGTCGGCAAGACGTTCAGAATGGATTATCCCATCGAATTCGGCGGAGATTACGTCTTTAATATCTTCAACGGACTCCGCATAGAAACCGTTACGGCGACCGCCGAGATCCCGATAAGCTATGATTGGAGCAACGTTTCCATAGCCAGAAAAGACGACGGTAACAAGGAAAACTCCATCACCTTTAACGCCGTAGACACCATTAAGGGCGGCGAATTCAACGGCACGGACTTTGTTGACGGCAAGTGGAAATACTACGCCGAATACGAGTTCGGCATCGCGCCCGTCGTAAACGGCGAGATACAGCTTGACAAAGCAGCGTGGACGAAAGAAAAGACCATAAAAGGTTTTAAAAACGAATGTTACGTCGCTTTGATACGCTCGTCCGAAAGATGTTACGCCGCGTCACCCGTTTATCAGTTCGGCGAGACGCTGACCGGCAAGGTAACGATAGAAGGCGATCCTTATTCGGGCGAAACGCTTATCGCGAAGGTCGAAAACGGAAGCAACACGAGTGAATTCAGATATCAGTGGTACACCGTGGGCGCGACCGGAAAAGCCACGGCGATAGAAGGCGCGAACGGCGAAACCTTCGTTCCCGGCAAGAATCACGCCGACAAAAAGATAATGGTCGAGATCACCACCGAAAACGAGGTCGGCAAATTAAACGGCTCGGTAGACGTTACTATAAGACCGAAGGTAAAAGACACGGTTTGCTATTACGACGGCAATAAACACACCGTCGGCGGAATCTACGATTACGACAGCACGGGCTTCGTAGTCAGATTCGGCAGCCGTTTCCAGACGGCAAGCAATACCCCGCCCTACTACACCGAAATAGGCACTTACACCGTTAAATACGGCTATTCGACCTACGGCGGCGTAGGCGCGACGGCGAAATACGACACGGCAACGGTTACGATTTTACCCAAAGCGATAAACGACCCGCAGTTCGGTATCGAGGTAATATTCGATAATCCCAAACAGCTTTATACCGGCAAGCCTTTGACGGCGAACGTTCTTTCGGCTACGATAGACGGACTTGATTTCACCTTCGAGGCATACGGCAAGAGCGCGACGGAGGTCGGCAAGCACACGGTCGTCATCACCGGCACGGGCAACTATTCCGGAAGCATCACGGCGGAATGGGAAATCGTTGAGTTCGGCGGCGAGGTAACGCTCGACGCGGACAAGGTCAAAGTCGGCGACACGATAAAGGCCGAGGTGAACGCCAACGTCGAGGACGGATTCGTTTATCAGTGGTACAGATACTACATCGACAACCCGTACGTACGCTTCCCCATCGAAGGAGCGAACGCGAGCGAATATACCGTAAAAGGCGAAGACGCGCTTTACTATCTTGAATGTGAAGTATCGCACGAAAGCCTTTACGGCAGCATCCCGAGCGGCAAGACCGACGTCGTAACCTTCGACGCGAACGACTACGTCGGGCAGTACGACGGCAAGAGACACACGATATCCTTCGACGATACCTACGGTGTCAAAGTCGTTTACGGTGATATCGACGATCCCACGCCTATCCCGAAGGATTACACCGACGTTTG
>JAZUJV010000216.1:0-10516 GCA_045642945.1 Eubacteriales bacterium
CCGAAGCCGAGGCCGCCTGTGGGAGGCATACCGAGCTCGAGAGCGTTGACGAAATCGTAGTCGACCTGCGCTTTGGAGGCGGGGTCGAGTTTTTTACGCTCCTCGACCTGACGCTCGAAGCGTCCGCGCTGGTCGATAGGATCGTTAAGCTCGCTGAAAGCGTTGCCGAATTCGGTGGCGTTGATGAAATATTCGAAGCGCTCGGTGAACGCGGGGTCGGACGGTTTACGCTTCGCGAGCGGGCTTATCTCGACGGGATAATCGTAGATAAACGTCGGCTGGATAAGGTTTTCCTCGACGAAAGCGTCGAAGAATTCGGCCAAAATCGCGCCTTTGGTGGCGACTTCGGGAAGCGCGACGTTATGCTCTTTGGCGATAGCGATTGCCTCTTCGTCGGAGTTTATCGCGGAGAAATCGACGCCGGAATATTTTTTGACCGCCTCGGTCATAGTGAGGCGTTCCCAATGGGAAAGGTCGATGGTTTTGCCCTGATAGGGGACGACGAGCGAGCCGCAGACGTTCATCGCGACGGTTTTCATCATATCCTCGACAAGGTCCATCATACCGTGGAAATCGGTGTATGCCTGATAGAGCTCTATCGTAGTAAATTCGGGGTTATGTTTGGTATCCATACCCTCGTTGCGGAAAATTCTGCCGACTTCGTAGACACGCTCCAAGCCGCCGACGATAAGACGCTTTAAATAGAGCTCGGTCTCGATACGAAGGACCATATCCATATTGAGCGTATTGTGGTGGGTATAGAAGGGACGCGCGGAGGCGCCGATCTCGAAGGGGGTGAGGATCGGGGTATCGACTTCGAGGAATCCGCGGTTATCAAGGAAGGCGCGGAGCTCTTTTAATATCATACTGCGCTTGACGAAGGTATCCTTGACTTCGGGGTTTACGACTAAATCGACGTAGCGCTGACGGTAGCGGAGGTCGGTGTTGGTAAGCCCGTGGAATTTTTCGGGAAGCGGCTGGAGATTTTTCGCAAGAAGAACGAGAGATTCGGCGTGTATCGAGATTTCGCCGGTCTGGGTTTTGAAAACGTAGCCCTTTAAGCCGATTATATCGCCGATATCGAGCTTTTTGAAGGCGGCGTAAGCCTCTTCGCCGATGGAATCGCGGGCGACGTAGGATTGGATATCGCCGCCGAGGTCGCGGATATGGCAGAAGGAGGCTTTACCCATAACGCGCTTGGACATTATACGTCCCGCGATGGAGACGGTTTTGGTTTCGAGGTTTTCGAAATCGTTTTTGATATCGGAGCTGTGGTGGGTAACGTCGTATTTGGTTATCTTGAAGGGGTCGTTGCCCGAGGACTGAAGCTCGGAGAGCTTTTCGCGTCTGACCTTTAAAATAGAGTTAAGGTCCTGCTCGGGAAGATTGTTCTTGTTCTGTTCCATTATTTTACCTTTTATTTAGAGATATCGGTGATGGTGTATTTTACGACGCCGACGGGAGTTTCGACGTTGACGCTGTCGCCTTTACGCTGGCCGATGAGGGCTTTGCCGAGAGGAGAATCGTCGCTTATACGTCTTTCCATGGGGTCGGCTTCGGTGGTGGAGACTATTTTATATTCGGTCTCTTCGCCGTCTTCGATGTTATGGACGGTAACGAAGTTGCCGACGCCGACTTTATCGGTACCGATATCGGAATCGTCGATGACTATAGCGTTTTCGATGATGGCTTCGAGGTTGGCGATTTTGCCTTCGACTTCCGCCTGTTCGTTTTTGGCTTCGTCGTATTCGCTGTTTTCGGAAAGGTCGCCGTATGCTCTTGCCTTCTGGATGGCGAGGGCGACTTCTTTACGCTTTACGGTTTTGAGGTGTTCGAGTTCCTGTTGGAGTTTTTTAAGACCTTCGTGGGAAACGGTGATTTGTTTAGACATTGTATTTTTCTCCTTGAATAATATTCTGTTATATACGCGGTCAATCCGCTTTTATTATTTCTATCGCTTTGGCGAGCTGGGTATCCTCTTCGCGGGGCATCTGGTAGAACTTATCCTCCCATTTTTCATCGAGTTTGACCTCGACGTCGGGGGAGACGCCGATGGCGTCGTAGCTTACATTGCATGGGGGATTGTAGTAGGCGGTGGAGGTTTTTACCGCGCTGCCGTCCTCGAAGACGTGGGTGGTCTGCATAGTGCCTTTGCCGAAGGTGGTAACGCCGACCGTCGTTGAGACTTTAAAGTCGCGTAAAGCCGCGGTGAAAAGTTCGGCAGCGGAGGCGGTATTTTTATTGCAGAGGACTACCATTTTCGCGTCGAGGAAGTTTTTATCCGATTCCTGAACACGTTTGTTTCCGTCGGCGTCGACGATATTTATAAGCACGCCTTCGGGGAGAAGGTAATCGAGCACTTTGATTATCTCGGTGAGATATCCGCCGGAATTATTGCGGACGTCGAAAATAAATTTATCGCAGCCGTCGGCTTTCGCCTCTTCCATTATAGCTTCGAACTGGGAAGCGAGCGTTGAATCGGAGAAGGTAAGAATGGTTATATACCCTACCCCGTCGCCGAGATTTTCGTAAAGAACGTTCTGGCTCGGAACGGCGCGGCGGGTTATTTTAAAGCTTTTATTTTCGCCGTCTCTTAGCACGGTAAGCTCGACTTCCGTACCCGCTTCGCCGCGGATAAGGTCGAGCATATCGTAATAGTTTTCGGCTGTTGCCTTGACGCCCATTGCCTCGACGATTATATCGCCGTTTTGTATGCCCGCAGTCTCGGCGGGAGAGGACGGCATTACGCCGAAGATATAGATACCCTCGGTATCGGGGTCGAAGACGGCGTGAACGCCGATACCGACGAAGTCGCCGTCGGATTCATCGGTCATCGCGGCGTATTCGTCGCTTGTGAAATAATCGGAATAATTATCGCCGATGGCGTAGGCGTAGGCTTTATAGACGTTTGCCCACGCGGCGGACTTATCGTAATCGCGGATATAGTTATCGTCGATATAGCCGATAACGTCGAGAAGCTTTAAATATTTGTCGGCGTCGTCGCCGAAGGTCTCCTGTAAAGACGCGCTTTTTGACTTTTCCGCCTCGGCGAGTTTTTCGCGAAGGTCGCGGGTGTCGTTTTTATGCTTTAAATTCGAGATTGAGAAGGTCGCGACGAAGGTAACGACACAGACGGCGAAGCAGAGCATAAGACAGAGAAAAGGAGTAAGTTTCTTTTTGAACATTTTTCGCCTTTCGATCATATATCAGCTCTTTTTGGTATAATAGCCGTCGGGCAGATATTTATTCGGGTTGACGTAGTAGCCGGATTTGTTTGAATAGCTTTTGGTGTCGATAACGGACAGATGGAGGTGGTATCCGGTGGAACGTCCCGTCGTACCGACGTAGCCGATGACCTGACCTGCTTTTACGGTAGTCTGGTTCCTTATTCCGTCGGCGATCTTATCCATGTGGCCGTAAAGGGTGGAGATACTGTTGCCGTGGTAGATGACGACGCAATAGCCGTAGCCGCCGTAGCCGGAGCCGTATTCGGCGAACTGGGCGAAGGAGACGGTGCCGCTCTTGCAGGCGACTATCGGAGTGCCTCTCGCGCAGGCGATGTCGATACCCTTATGGAATTCGGTGGTGGGTTTTCCGAACGGGTCGTTTCGGACGCCGAACTGGCTTGAAACGCGGTAGGACGAGGTTTTGACGGGCCAGACGAATTCGGCGTTGGAATCGTAAAGAGATTGAAGCTCTGCTTTGAGCTTTTTGATCTCGGAGTTGAGTTGGGCGATAGTCGCGTTTTTATCCTTATACTTTTCGGCAAGCTCGCTCGCGTTGAGGTTTAAGGACGCGGCGATCTCTTCGAACTGTTTGACCTTCGTTTCTTTTTCGAGTTTGGAGCGGTTGAGCTCGGTGAGATAATCGTCGTATTGTTTTTGCGCCTCGGCAAGCTCGGCATCGAGGGATTCGAGGTCGTTTAGGGCGAGCTTTATCTGGGCTATCATCTCGTTGGCGCTGTTCATGATATCGTTGTAATTATCTTTACGCGTAAGATAATCGGCGAGGTTTTCGGAGCTGAAAAGCAGCTCGAAAGCGTTCATATCGCCGTTTTCGTATATGAACTGCATAAGATTTTTATACATCGCCACGTTGGCGTCGTAGTTTTCGCGGGCGATGACCATTTTCGAGGAGACCTCGGCGCGCTTTATATCGTAGGACTGCATGATAAGCTCGTTGGTGTCTATCTCGGCGTCCAACGCGTCGATTTCCGCCTGATACTGTTCGAGCAGAGCGGAGGTCTGGCCGGATTTGCTCTCGAGCGAGGAAATATTCGATTGGATAGACGCCTGTTCGGCTTTTACCTTGGCGAGAAGTTCCTGTTTTTCTTTTATTTCTTTTTCAAGGTCCATTATCGTTTTCGCGGCGGAGACGGGCTCGCCCGGGGTGAATGCCGAAAAGACGGCGAACGTCAGCGCGAGGCAGAGAACGAACGCAAGAAGTTTTTTGGCGTTTTTCATGATTTTCCCTTTCCGAAGAAACGGTCAAGCTTTAAGATATTTTTTGAGCGAAATGCTTGAAGAGATTATACCCGCGAAAAGACCTATCGCAAGGAAGCCCGCGGCGAGAAGCAGAGCGTAATCGCCGAAGGGGGCGAAGATGATGCCCGAGCCCGACGCGCTGTCGGCGGCGGAGGAGACAAGGTCTTTGAACAGGTAGGCGTAAAGGTAATATTCGATACCGAAGGCGACGGCGGAGGAGAAGATGCCGATTATCACGCCTTCGACGATGAAGGGCATTCTTATAAAGCTCTTGGTCGCGCCGCAGAGACGCATAAAGGTTATTTCGTTGCGGCGGGCGAAAACGCCGAGCTTTATGGTATTCATTATGACGAAAAGCGAGATGAGAAGGAATATCGCCATAAGCCAGATGCCCGCGATATAGAGCGTGTTTTTGATGCTCATAACGTTGGCGTAGAGGTCGATATAATCTTTTATATCTTCGGTGGCGAAGGCGTCGAATTCGGCACCCGCGCCGTCTTTTACGGTTATGGAGTCGATTTTATTCTTTACTCTTCTGACTTCGTCGGTATCGGAGAGGTTTATAAATTCGATTCGGAAGGAGGCGCGTAATGGGTTATCCTGTACGCCGGAATTATAATCGTCGAGGTCGTAGTTGCCCTCGCTTTCTTTTTCCCATGCCTCATCCTCGGATTTATCGAAATCGAAGATGGCGCGTATCCAATCCTCGTCGTATTCCTCGAGCATCTTTTCGAGATGCTCGTCGGCGGAGATAAAGACGACGTCTTTTTCGATTATCGGGGAATCTTCTTTTATTTTCTCGAGGTCTTTTCTTATGCTTTCGACCTGGTCTTCGGAATAGCTTTTGCTTACCATCGCCTCGATGACGTTAAGTCCGTCGATGGCTTTGAAGTTGCGGTCTATCGTGTCGATAACGAGGTAGAGCGTTCCGACGAGTATCATACACGCGACGAGGACGAGCACCGAAGCGGTAGTCATGACGCTGTTTCGGAAAATGCCCTTGAAGCCCTGACCGACGTTATAGAAGAAGTTGTTTATCTTCATGCCTCGTAGACACCTCCGATCTTATCGGAAACTATCTTACCGCCGGAGACGCGGACGACGCGCTTTTTATAGCTGTTTATAACGTTCATATCGTGGGTAACGACTATGACGGTCTTTCCGAGTTTATTGATTTTTACAAGGAGTTCCATAATTTCTTCCGTCAAATCTTCATCGACGTTTCCGGTGGGCTCGTCCGCGATGACGGTATCGGGGTTATTGACGAGGGCGCGGGCGAAGGCGACGCGCTGTTTTTCACCGCCGGAGAGCTGGTCCGGGAAGGAATCGCTTTTATCGCCGAGACCGACGAGGTCGAGGAAGAACGGCACGCGCTTTTTTATAAGCGAGGGTTTGGCGCCGACGACGCGCATCGCGAAGGCGACGTTTTCGTAAACCGTCATTTTCTCGAAAAGCTTGAAATCCTGGAAGACGACGCCCATAGTTCGGCGAAGCTTCGGGATTTTCCAAGAGCGGATTTTGGCGAGGTTGAAGCCGTTGACCTCGAGACTTCCCGAGGAGATACGCTCTTCGCAGATAAGTAATTTTGTAAGCGTGGTCTTACCGGCGCCGGAATGGCCGACTATAAAGACGAATTCGCCGTCGTCGATTTTAAGCGAAACGTCATTCAACGCGACGGTACCGTTTCGGTATTCCATCGTAACGTTTTCAAATTTTATCATTTTATTTACCCGATTTTTTAATAGATAGAGGGTTTGCTGACGAGGTATTTTTTGACCATAAGGGCGACTTTGAAGGTTATCGCGTGGTCGAATTCGCGAAGGTCGAGCCCCGTGAGCTTTTTGATTTTCTCGAGACGATAGACGAGCGTATTGCGGTGGACGAAAAGCTTACGCGAGGTCTCGGAAACGTTTAAGTTATTGTCGAAGAAAGCGTGGATAGTCTGGAGAGTTTCTCTGTCGAGACTTTCGAGCGAGCCGCGTTTGAAGACTTCCTGCAAGAACATCTCGCAAAGGGTCGTCGGGAGCTGGTAGATAAGGCGGCCGATACCGAGGTTTTCGTAGTTGATGACGGTTTTTTCGGTATCGAAGACTTTGCCGACCTCGAGGGCGACCTGCGCATCCTTATAGGAGCGGGCGAGCTCTTTTACGCTGGTAACGACGGAGCCGATGCCGACCGTGGTTTTAAGATAAAATTCACTCTGGAGCGTATCGACGATGCCTTTGGCGATCTTTTCGATGCCCTTCGGGTCGTTGGCGGATTTGAGCTCTTTAACGAGGACGATATCGTTCTCGCCGACGGAAATAACGTAATCGTGCGCCTTATCGGGGAACATATTCTGGATCAAATCGTAGGGGATGACGTCGGCGGCACTTTGGAAACGGACGAGGATAACGACGCGGTTGACCTCGGAATCGAAGCGGAGCTCTTTGGATTTTATATAGATATCGCCGGGAAGGATATTATCGAGGATAATATTCTTTATGAAGTTGACCTTATCGTATTTTTCGTCGTAGAGGGTCTTTATGTTGGAGAACGAGACGGAAAGCAAGGCGGAGATGCTTTTGGCGATATCGTCGTCGCCCTCGACGAAAACGATATAATCGATCCTCGCGTGGGAGCCTATCGGACGGTAGGTATAGCCGTCGGAGACGAGAACGTCGTAGGTATAGGAGATCTCGTCGAGTATCTCGTTATGGGACGTGCCGATTTTCGAAAGCTGGCTGCAGGCGATCACGACGCCTTTATCGTCGATTATGCCGAGTTCACGGTCGACCGCCTCGCGCATCTGGTAGATAAGTCCCTGAAAGAGTTTGTTGCTCATTTTTCCTTCTCCTGTTTTTTATGTTGGTTGTTTTTTTATCGTAAAGGTATATATATACGAAATATATTTTAAATCAACAGCAAAATTTTTTCAAGGGTTTTTGTTAAAACATTATATATATTTACCTTAATTTTTGCTTTAAATTTCAAATTCCGGCAGAAAAATCATTCAAAACATCTAAAATGTTAAGAAAATATGAACAATGGTGATATAATTTACTATTGACAAGACGGCAAAGCGGGGATATATTGGAATCAAACACAAAACATAAGGAGATTTACCATGAACGAACAGCAGAACAAAAACGGACTCGTAAAATTCGTAGACAAACTCGCGAAAATACTTCCCATTCTCGTTATCGTTTTCCTCGGCGTCGGCGCTCTTTCACTTACCTATTATTTCTTCGGCGGAATTATCGACTCTTTCAGGACTTACGGCAGCTTTGACAACGTGCTCGGCGGGATCGCTTCCGGCTTCAGCTCGCTGTTCAGATATGTGTTCTATGCCGCGGTTACGCTTGGGATAAGCAAACTCATAAACAAATGATTTTAAAAAAAGACCGCTTCGGCGGTCTTTTTTCAGCATTCAGCATTCAGCAAAGCTCGTTTGCGAAGCAAACTTTATTTTAATTCGAGAAGGACGCTTATCGCGGAGAGGACGTAGCCCGAGGCGGTCTCGGTGCGCAAAATTCTATTTCCGAGACCCGCGAGAGCGATATTTTCGCTTTCGGCAAGCGATATCTCTTTTTCGGAGATGCCTCCTTCGGGGCCTATCAGGAAAGAGATGCTTTTCGGCTCGCCACTTAAAAGTTTCGGGAGTTGGACGACGCCATCGCCTTCGTAGCAGACGAAGGAAATATCGGAATTTTTCATCTCGGAGATCGCATCTTTATAGCTTATAAGTCCGCGGACCTTCGGGATAAAGCTCCGACCGCATTGGGCGGCGGCGGATTCGCTTATTTTGTTCATTCTTTCGAGCTTTGAAGCAAAGCTTTTATTGTCGGGGCGGGCGACGCAGCGCTCGCTTAACACGACGACTATCTCGGAAGCGCCGAGCTCGACGGCTTTCCGGACGACGGTATCGAGCTTATCGCCTTTTGGGTTGCACTGGTAGACGGTAACGTCGAAGGGCATTTCGTTATTCTTTCCGAGCTCTTCGCCGAGGGAGAGATAAAGCCCTTCGTCGGCTGTCTTTTCGATAGAAGCGGAAAAAACGCTTCCGCCGCCGCAGACGGTAACGGTATCGCCGACGGTTTTGCGAAGCACCCTTAAAATATGGTTCGCGTCGGCGCCGCCGACGAAAACTTTTTTATTTTCGATATCGGAATCTTCGACAAAAATACGCGGTATGAACGCCATAGCAATCTCCAAAGTCATTTTTATAAATTATAGCGCGAAGCGGGGGGATTGTCAACAGAAAACGGTTTGTCGAAAGACGCGATAAAAACGGTATTGACAAGACGGCGAAAGGGCTTTATAATAAGCACGTAAAATAAATCCCACGGAGGAACACCATGGCTTCCAAAAACGAAGAAAATGACATCTTTACCCTTACCGACGAGGAAGGCAACGAAAGCGATTTCGAATATATAGGCGACCTCGAATACAACGGAAACGTTTACGTCGCGCTTGCGCCCGTTGACGGCGAAGAAGACGACGAATACGTTATTTTAAGACGCGACATGGAAGGCGGCGAGGAGATTTTCTCGACCGTTGACGATGACGACGAATTCGACGCGGTAGCGGACATGTTCGAGGATATGTTCTGGGGCGAATGCGATCTCGACGAGGAAGTTCCCGAAAACGAAGAAGACAAAGAAGATTAAGTTTCGCCTGCGGAGTGCGTGCATAGAGCTTGGCGCTCTTATTTCCCTGTGTAAAAACCCACAACTGATTTAGGGAGTTCATATTCGACCGTGTTGAGCAGGCCTCCCGCATTGACTTGTCTGCGGAAGTTGGAAGCTCTTAAGCGGAAGAGAGGACACCCACCTGCACATAGCAGGGTTCTTTCTCACGGGGGCACGGCCTCGCGGGTGTTTTCAATAAAATAATACCCGCCGTAATCGGCGGTATTTTTTATGAGGCGGATATGGACGTTTCGGAAATCAAAAGAATAATAGGCGAAAACTTCGGGAAATATACGGAGTTCTGGAAAGGGCTCTGTGAGCACGAGGGCACGGCTTTCGACAAGAAAGAGATGAACAAGGTCGTGGATTTCGCGGAGAATTTCGCGAGAGAAGAAGGGTTTTCGGTAAGACGGATTCCGTTTGAAAAATGCGGAGATTTTCTTATTATCGACAGCGGGAGCGGGAAAGACGTTTCCGTTTTCCTCGCGCATCTCGACACCGTCCACAAGATCGGCGCGTTCGGGAGCGAGCCCGTCAAGATAAAAGACGGGATAATGTACGGTCCCGGGGTGATCGACTGCAAGGGCGGCGCGGCGGTGGCGATGCTTGCCATGAAGGCGATGAAAGAAGCGGGCGCGAAGGTTCACACGAGGTTGCTTTTGACCACGGACGAGGAGATTTCGAACCGTCTCGGCGGAGAAAAAGAGATTAGATTTTTCGAAGAGAACGTAAAAGGGTTCGACTGCGTTTTGAACTGCGAGGTCGGGCGGAAGAACGAAGCCGTCGTTTCGAGAAAAGGGATTATGAGATGCCGCGTCAGCATAAGCGGAAAAGCGGCGCACTCGGGAATAGACTATTTTAAGGGCAGAAGCGCGCTTAGAGAAGCGGCGCACAAGATCATAGCGATAGAGGAGCAAAGCGTCGAAAACGGCACGACTTACAACTGTTCGACCATCGAGAGCGGGAACGTTCCGAACATCGTTCCCGAGAAATGCGAGTTTACCGTCGATATCCGCGTAAAGAGCGAAAAGGATATGGAAATCGCGGAAAAGAAGACAGCGGAGATCGTGGAAAAGAACTTTACGGACGGAGTTTCGGCCAAGTATCACGTTATTTCGAAGCGGCCGCCGATGGTTTATAACGACGACACGAAAAAGCTTCTCGGCGAGCTGAACGGCGTTTGTGAAAAATACGGATATCACACCTTCGCGCCGATAGAAAGCGGCGGCGGGTCGGATTCCGCCTACACGCAAAGGGCGGGTGTCCCTACCCTATGCGCGCTCGGGACGGCGGGCGAAGGATGCCACACGCTCGGAGAATACGCGGAGGTCGATTCTTTGAGAGAAAGAGCGGAGATCATCG
>JAZUJV010000217.1:0-2865 GCA_045642945.1 Eubacteriales bacterium
ACTTGGTTCGAATTTTCTCATCATAACAGACCCGAGGGCAAATACTGGAACCCGATCTGCGCCCATTTTTCCGAGGAACAGTGGGAAACGAAGGTCGAAGAGATCGCGTCTCTCGGAATGAAATATATCGTTCTGCTCTGCTCCGCGCTCGTTTATGAGGAGAAAGCCGTCGCCTATTTCAAAACCGATATCTACCCGCTCGCCGATACCCCCGCGAAAGACCCGATAGGCGCTTTGCTCCGCGCCGCCGACAGATACGGCATAAAAGTCTTTATGTCCTGCGGTTTCTACGGGCTCTGGAATCATACCGACGAGAATATGACTTCTCCCGAGGTACAAGCCCGCGCCTTCAAAGCCATGGAACAGCTCTACGCCGCCTACGGCCACCACGAATCCTTCTACGGCTGGTATCTCCCCGACGAGCTCGGGATTTACCCCTATTTCACCGACCCGTTCATAAAATACACCAACGAATACACCGCGTTCGGCAAGAGCCTCGATAAGAACTTAAAAATGCTTATCGCGCCCTACGGAACGAATCACCTTATCGCCGACGATAAATACGTCGCTCAGCTCGAATCCCTCGATTGCGATATAATCGCTTATCAGGATGAAGTCGGCGTCCGCAAATCCGTCCCCGAAGAGACCGGCGCTTACTACGAAGCGCTCCGCAAAGCCCACGATAAAGCATCACGCGCCGCGCTCTGGGCTGATATGGAAGTCTTCGAATTCGAAGGCAACGTCTATAAGAGCGCGCTCCTCCCCGCCGAATTCTCCCGTATCGAAAAACAGATCGCGAGCATCTCCCCCTACGTCGACGAAATTCTCATCTACGAATATCAGGGTATGTTCAACAAACCCGGCACGACGGCGTTCTGCGGCCATCCCGATTCGATAAAGCTTTATAACGACTATAAAGCATGGCTCGATAAAAACTTTTAATGGTACGCTTCAATTACGAGACCGAATATAACGAAGACGCTCCCTTTTCGGAGCGTCTTTCGGCGTTTACCGGAATAAAAAAAGAAAACCTCGTTTACGAGATACGAAAAAAATCTATCGACGCCCGAAAAAAGAATATAAAATTCGTCTATACCGTCGATATCCTCGGCGCGAAGGACGAAAAAGCCCTCGCGAATCGCGTGAAAGGGAATATTATCGAAAACGAAGCCGAATACGTTTTCCCTAAAGCGTCGCGCAAAAAAGGGCTCCCTCCCGTGATAGCGGGCTTCGGCCCCGCGGGCATTTTTTCCGCCTTGATGCTCGCCCGTGCGGGATATGATCCGATAGTCGTCGAGAGGGGAAAGGACGTCGACAGCCGAAAGATAGACGTCGATAAATTCTTCGAAAGCGGAATTTTAGACGAAAACTCGAATATCCAATACGGCGAAGGCGGCGCAGGCGCGTTCTCCGACGGAAAGCTGAATACGCTGATAAAAGACAAAAGCTTCCGCGGCAGCTTCGTTTTAAAAGAGCTCGTCAAAGCGGGCGCGCCCGAGGAGATAAAATATATCGCCAAACCCCACGTCGGCACGGATCTATTGCGCGATGTCGTCAAAAATATAAGAAAAGAGATAATCTCGCTCGGCGGCGAGATACGCTTCGAAACGAAGCTGACCGACATAAAGACCGAAAACGGAAAAATATATGCCGTCGTTACCGATAAAGGCGAGATAAAGACCGATACGCTCTTTCTCGCCGTCGGCCAATCCTCGCGCGAGCTGACCGAGATGCTTTATTCTCACGGCGCGAATATCGAAAAAAAGCCGTTTTCCGTCGGCTTCCGCGTCGAGCACCCTCAAAATCTCATAAATATTTCCCAATACGGCGAAAACGCCGATATGCGCTTCCTGCCCCCCGCGGAATATAAGCTTTTCACCCATACGAAAAACGGGCGCACGGTCTACAGCTTCTGTATGTGCCCCGGCGGCCACGTAATCGCCGCCGCGAGCGAAAACGGAAAACTCGTTACGAACGGTATGAGCTGCCATTCCCGCGACGGCGCAAACGCCAACGCCGCGATACTTTGCGAGGTATTGCCCGAAGACCTTAAAGGTGATATATTCTCCGGCTTCGATTTCCGCGATGAGATAGAAAAACGCGCCTACGCCCTCGGCGGCAATAACTTCAAAGCCCCCTGTATGCGCCTCGGCGATTACCTCGGCGACGCCGAAAACGATAATCAAAAGGTCATCCCGACCTACCCGATAGGCGTGAATTACGTCGATTTTTCCCCGATTTTCCCGAAAGAGATGAACGATTCTTTTAAAGAAGCTTTCAAAGATTTCGGCAAAAAAATCAAGGGCTTCGATTCCCCCTCCGCCCTCATCACCGCCGTCGAGAGCCGTACCTCGTCGCCCGTCAGGATTTTGCGCGATGACGACCGTCAGAGCAATATCAAAGGGCTCTATCCCCTCGGCGAGGGCGCGGGCTATGCCGGCGGTATTATGTCCGCCGCCATCGATGGACTGCATTCTTCCGAAATGTATGTGGCTAACCGATGCGGCGCAGACCGAACAAAAAACGCGGAAGTTTTATAAGTTCGGTTTGAGTATAAGAAAAGTTAATATCAATAAGGTTGAAAACGGGCGAAAGCCCGTTTTCTTCATTTTATGCGTTTTTTGTTCTTTGAACGAAGCGTCGCGCAACTTCAAACTATTCAAACTTGCCTGTATCTCACATACGGCTTGCGCCGAGCGCTTTTTCGCACCTCCGCTTTTGCTTCGGCGTGAAAAATCGGGCGCTGCGCATTCTCCCGCCCGCTTCATCCGCCCCCGGCGGCGCGGGCGCTCGAATTCTCGCCTGACGAAATTTTATCACGCCGATAGTTCCCACGGCGATATTCCAATTTCTCCCTGCGCCGCT
>JAZUJV010000218.1:0-7146 GCA_045642945.1 Eubacteriales bacterium
CAACAAAAAAGCCGCTCCCAAAGCAGAAAAGAAAGAATGCGGCAAAAAGGCTTGCTGCAAAAAAGAGGCAGAACCCGTAGCCGAAGCACCCAAAGCAGCCGAAGCACCCAAAAAGACCTGCAAGAAAAAGGCGGCAAAATAAGTTTTTTTCGGATACCCGACGTTTAAAAAGCGCCGGGTTTTCTCGTTAATTTTCGGCGGTGTCATTTTGCACAATGGCTATTTTACATAATCAATATTACTTGGTGGAATTACCACTTGTATATTGACTTCGTTTATTGTAGAATTATGTTGCAAAATGATTTTACGTCGTTCCCGATACGAAAGGCGGTAGGTTATGGAGCTTCTTGAAAACAAGATACGCGAGTGCGGAAAAGTGCTCGGCGAAAACATTCTTAAGGTCGATTCGTTTCTGAATCACCGCATCGACGTTAAGCTGCTTAACGAAATGGGAAAAGAATGGGCAAGGCTTTATGAAGGCTGCGGCGTCAACAAGATACTTACCATCGAAGCCTCGGGCATCGGCATCGCCTGCATAGCGGCACAGTATTTCGGATGCGACGTCGTTTTCGCGAAGAAATCGAAGAGCAAAAACGTAAGCGACGATTTCTATACCGCGAAGGTCGAATCCTTCACCCACGGCAACGTTAACGACATAACCGTTTCGAAAGAGCACATCGGAAAAGGCGACAGAATACTTATTATCGACGACTTCCTTGCGCTCGGCAACGCGCTTAAAGGTCTTATTGAGATCGTAAAAGTATCCGGCGCCGAACTCGTCGGAGCGGGCATCGCCATTGAGAAGGCATACCAGAACGGCGGAAAAGAGATACGCGAAAGCGGTGTCAGGAACGAATCGCTCGGGAGAGTGAAAAAGATGACCGCCGACGGTCAGATCGAATTTTGCTGACAAACCAATAACCGATATAACTTCCGATTTTAAGGTTCGGAGAGTCTCTACCGCGCAGCCGGAATGCGCGACTATCGGTAAAAAGCGAAAAGCCGCGTTCACGCGGTGTATTCGTGTTTTTACCGCAGACGGAGACAAAGCCGTCTGCTTTTGATTTTGTAACCAAAATAAAATTTTTATAAACACGGAGGAAAACCCGATGTCCAAGAAAATTATCGCGATCATCCTTACCATCCTCACCGTCGTTTCCGTTCTCTCGCTCGCATCCTGCGGCGAAGAAGAAAACAGCAGCGAAGCAGTCAGCGGCGAAAGCAAAGCTGACGAATCCAAAGCCGACAAAAACTTCAAAGCCGGCTTCATCTGTCTCCACGACGAAAACTCCACCTACGACAAGAACTTCATCGACGGTATCAAAGAAGCCCAGGCTAAACTCGGTCTCACCGACGATCAGGTAATCATCGTTACCAACAAGCCCGAATCCAACGAATGCTACGAAGCGGCCGCCGACCTCGTCGATCAGGGCTGCAGCGTCGTTTTCGCTAACTCTTTCGGTCACGAAAGCTTCCTTATCCAGGCAGCGAAAGAATTCCCCGACGTTATGTTCTGCCACGCTACCGGTACTTCCGCTAAAGCTGAAAACCTTCCCAACTTCCACAACGCTTTCGCTTCCATTTACGAAGGCCGTTACCTCGCAGGCGTTGCCGCAGGTATGAAGCTTAACGAAATGATCGAATCCGGCAAGATCACCGCTGAACAGGCCAAGATGGGCTACGTCGGCGCGTTCACCTACGCAGAAGTTATCTCCGGTTATTCTTCCTTCTACCTCGGTGCAAAATCCGTTTGCCCCTCCGTTACCATGGACGTTACCTTCACCGGTTCCTGGTTCGACGTTACTCTTGAAAAGAACGGCGCTGAAAAGCTTATCAACGACGGCTGCGTTCTTATCAGCCAGCACGCTGACTCCATGGGCGCTCCCGGCGCATGCGAAGCCGCAGGCGTTCCCAACGTTTCCTACAACGGCAGCACCAAAGACGCTTGCCCCAACACCTTCATCGTTTCTTCCAGAATCAACTGGGCTCCTTACTTTGAACTTATGATCAAAGCGGCTATGGGCGAAGGCGAGCTTCCCACCGACTGGTGCGGCACTCTTCAGACCGGCTCCGTTGTTCTTACCGACGTCAACACCCAGGCCGCCGCTGAAGGCACCCAGGCTAAGATCGACGAAGTTAAAGCTCAGCTCGAAGCCGGCACTCTCCACGTATTCGACGTTTCCACCTTCACCGTTGACGGTAAGGCCCTCGAAGGCGACTACGTTAAGGATGGCTACTTCCACGAATCCGACGTAGCTCTTAACATCTCCGCTCCTTACTTCGACGTCAACATCGACGGTATCACCAAGCTCGACGAGAACTTCGGTTGATCGAATAACTAATTAAAAATGAGGCGGGGCCTTACGACTCCGCCTCAATTTGCTTTTTTATTACGAAGGAAGAAAAGCGGATATTTTCGCGAATATACGTTTTTCTTCATGCGCAATACCAACTATTACACGGAGGACGATATGGACAACCAAACCGCCGTCAAAAAAGAGATAGCCATAGAGCTTAAAGGCATCACAAAGGTTTTCGGCAAGATCGTCGCGAACAAGAACGTTGATCTTACCGTTTACAAAAACGAGATACTTGCGATACTCGGCGAGAACGGAAGCGGCAAAACGACGCTTATGAATATGATCGCGGGGATCTATTATCCCGACGCGGGTCATATCGAGATAGGCGGCGAGGAAGTCGTTATTAAATCCCCGAGAGACGCTTATAAGCACAAAATCGGAATGATACACCAGCATTTCAAGCTTATCGACGTTTTCTCGGCAAGCCAGAATATCGCGCTCGGTGTAAACAACGAGAAATACGATATTAAAGAAGTCGAAAGAAAAGTCGGCGAGATAACCTCGAAATACGGCTTTATCATCGACCCGAAGAAAAAGATACATGAAATGTCGGTTTCGGAAAAGCAGACCGTCGAGATAATAAAAGCGCTTTACAGAGGCGCGGATATACTTATCCTCGACGAGCCGACGGCTGTTCTTACCCCGCAGGAATCCGAAAAGCTTTTCAACGTCATCCGCAATATGAGAGCGGACGGCAAATCGATAATCATTATCACGCACAAGATGGCTGAAGTCCTTTCGGTCTCCGACAGAGTCGCGGTATTACGCAAAGGCGAGCACATCGCCACCGTCGACACGGCGGGTGCTACCGTCGAATCGCTTACCGAGATGATGGTCGGCAAGAAGGTTACGCTCAACATCGACAGACCCGAACCCGTCGACAGCGTTGACAGACTTATCGTTTCGAACGTCTGCGCGAAAAACGAGGAAGGCATCACCGTACTCGACAACGTTTCGTTTACCGCAAGATCGGGCGAAATACTCGGTATCGCGGGTATCGCGGGAAGCGGGCAGAGAGAATTGCTAGAAGCCGTCGCGGGACTTTATAAGCTTAAAGACGGAAAAATAGAATATCTTAACCCGAAGACGAACGAAAAAGAAGATCTGCGCAACAAGACGCCGATGCAGATACGTGAGCTCGGCGTAAGACTTTCGTTCGTGCCGGAGGACAGGCTCGGCATGGGCCTGGTCGGCAGCATGGACATTACCGACAACATGATGCTTCGCAGCTATTCCAAAGGTCATTCGGCTTTCGTTGACAGAAAGAGCCCGAAAAACCTGGCGGAAACCATAGTTCACGACCTCGAGGTCGTTACCCCGGGCATTTCGTCGCCCGTCAAAACGCTTTCGGGCGGCAACATACAGAAAGTTCTCGTCGGACGTGAGATTGCCGCGGCGCCTACCGTTCTTATGGCGGCTTACCCCGTGCGCGGACTTGATATCAACTCTTCGTATATGATATACAGTCTTCTCAACAAGCAGAAGGCGGCGGGAGTTGCCGTTATATTCGTAGGCGAAGACCTTGACGTGCTCGTCGGGCTTTGCGACAGGATTTTAGTCATCAACTCCGGCAAGGTAACGGGCATCGTCGACGGCAAGAGCACCACGAAGGAAGAAATCGGCGTTCTTATGACAAAATCGGAGGAGGGCGAGATATGAACAAGACAGAAAAAATACACGAGCCGCTCTTTCACATTTCGAGAAGAAAGACGATAGAGACCTGGAAGGCGGTCCTCATCCGCGCCATAACCATTATAGCGGCTCTTATCGTCTGCGCCGTGCTTATCGTCATCCTTACCGGCGAAAATCCTTTAAAGATCTATAAATCAATGTTCCTCGGTGCTTTCGGCACGAAGAGAAGAATATGGAACCTTTTACAGAGCATCGCGATTTTGCTTTGCATCTCGCTTGCGATAACGCCCGCGTTCAGAATGAAGTTCTGGAACTGCGGCGCCGAAGGTCAGGTACTTATCGGCGGGCTTGCGAGCGTCGTTTGTATGATCTACGTCGGCGACGCGCTTCCGACTTGGCTTTTGTTTATCGTTATGACTCTGGCGAGCATCGCGGGCGGCATCGTATGGACGCTTATCCCCGCGATATTCAAGGCGAGATTCAACACCAACGAGACGCTGTTCACGCTGATGATGAACTATATCGCGATACAGCTCGTTTCGTTCTGTATAAAGACCTGGTCGCTTGATTCGAGCATCGTCAAGACGCTCGGCTCGGGAATTCTGCCCGCTATGCCGCAGTACGGCTTCCCTGCTCTTTTCGGTCAGAAATCCTTAATTAACGTTATCGTCGTTGCCGTTATCACGGTAATCATGTATATTTATCTTAAATACAGCAAGCACGGATACGAGATAGCGGTCGCCGGCGAAAGTGAAAAAACGGCAAGATACATCGGCATCAACGTCAAAAAGGTCATCGTCCGCACTATGATACTTTCCGGTGCGCTTTGCGGTATCGCGGGAGTTTTACTCGTCGCGGGCACCGACCACACCATAAGCACCGAAACCGTCGGAGGCAGGGGATTTACCGCAATCATGGTATCCTGGCTCGGCAAGTTCAACCCGATATTTATGGTACTTACGACGTTCCTTATATGCTTCCTCGAAAAAGGCGCTTCGCAGATATCGACGGATTTCAGGCTTGACACTTCCCTTTCGGACATTATGACCGGCGTTATATTATTTTTCATCATCGGATGCGAATTCTTCATAAACTATAAGATCAACTTCCGCAAATCCGAAAAGGAGGCGAAATAATGGGCGTTCTTACTTTTATAGTCGGGCTCACGAGCTTTTTCCAAAGCGCGATTCGCCTCGGTATGACCTTCCTTTTCGGCTCTACCGGTGAAACGATAACCGAAAAATCGGGGCATCTTAACCTTGGTATTCCGGGCGTTATGTGCGTAGGCGCCGCTTGCGGCTGTCTTTCGGAATCGATTTATTACAAAGCCGTCGACGGCAACCTCAACAAAATAATCGCGGTTTTGCTTCCCGTCGTCTGCGCGCTTCTCGGCGCGGCATTGATGGGTTTACTCTTCAGCTTTATCACGGTTACGCTTCGCGCAAACCAGAACGTTACCGGTCTCGCCCTCACCACCTTCGGCGTCGGCGTTTCGGACTTTCTTATCGCGCAGGTCAAAGCCGAGGCGTACACCTTCACGAACGCTTCGAGCATTTTCACGGCTTCACTTCCCTATCAGGATTGGATCGCGAAGCTAGGCGAGATTCCCGAATGGCTCGGCACGCTTCTTAAATGGATAGGCGACATATTCCTTTCGCACGGTATTATGAACTATCTCGCGATAGTTATTGCGCTGTCGACGTCGTACATCCTTAAAAAGACGAGAGTCGGACTTTATCTCCGTGCCGTCGGCGAAAGCCCCGCTACCGCGGACGCGGCGGGCATAAACGTTACGAAATACCGTTATCTCGCGACCTGCATCGGCTGCGGCATAGCGGGTCTCGGCGGACTTTCGTTCATTATGGACTATCTTAACGGCAACTGGGAATACATCATCGACTCTATCGGCTGGCTCTGCATCGCGCTCGTTATCTTCACTGTATGGAGACCGAACGTCGGTATCATCGGTTCGATAATCTTCGGCGCGCTCTACATTCTCAGCTCCTACATCGACGGTATAGATCTGGCAAAGAACGAGCTTTTCAAGATGCTCCCCTACGTCGTTACCGTTATCGTTCTTATCTTCACGAGCATTCGCAACAAGAAGGAAAATCAGCCGCCGCAGTCGCTCGGCTTGAGCTATTTCCGCGAAGACAGATAATGGTAATAGAAACCAAAAGGCTTAAACTACGCGTTATGACGGACGCGGAGATGGAAGCCATTATCGAAAGCGAAGAATCGCCCGAAATGAAGCAGGCGTATTCCGAGATGCTTTGCGGCGCGAAAGAACACCCGCTTGAGCGCGAGTGGTACGCCATCTGGGCGATCGAACTTAAAGGCGGCGCAAGAATAGGCGACCTTTGCTTCAAAGGCGTCGCGGACGGCAAAACCGAGATAGGATACGGCATCTACGACGAATTTCAGGGAAACGGGTATATGACCGAGGCGGCAGAAGCCGCCTGCGATTACGCCGAAAAGCAGGGCTTGGTCGTTGAGGCGGAAGCCGAGAAAGACAACCTCGCGTCGTTACGCGTGCTTGAAAAATGTAATTTCGTTTACGCCGGTTACGACGGCGAAGAAGGTCCGAGGTTTATAAGAAAACGCAAAGCTTTTTGAAAAAGCCCACAAAAACTTCACACCTTTTTCGTGAAAAAGGTGTACCAAAAAGCCCCGCTTTTTGAAAAAAGCTTGGCAAAACTTTTAAAGCGCGAAAACAAGTTTTCGCGAAGAATAATAAAAATAAAGGTGCATCGAAAAATGCACCTTTTGTTTTTTTAGAAACGGTATTAAGTTATACAAGATAGAGCGAAAAATCAACTCGGTTCATAATGAACGCGGCGAGGAAAATCGCTTCGAGGTCGTCGAGGTCGGTAGTAATGACCATATTGCTCTGTTTATTTCCGATCGCGCCGACGCCTTCTTCCCTTTCGCCAGTTACGTTCATTTTGTAAACCGCGACCTGATATCCGTTTTTATCCAAAAGCGAAAATTCGGGCTGAAGAAGATTCAGCTTCATAAGAATTTTAAAGGAATATCCCTTTTCTTTCAAAATGTCAAAACAGTTTACGCCGTCGAGATTGAAATAAGACGCGGTCGTCATACTGAGCCCGCCCGTTCCCTGCTCGAAGGATTTTGTTTTACCGACTTTATGGGA
>JAZUJV010000219.1:0-2436 GCA_045642945.1 Eubacteriales bacterium
CATCGTCGGAGCGACAGGCTCGGGAAAGACGACGGTCATCAATCTGCTTACGAGATTTTACGACGTTACCGAAGGAAAAATCATTCTCGACGGAAGAGATTTGCGTGATTATACTATGGTCTCTTTGCGTGATTCATTCGGCGTGGTTTTGCAGGATACGGCGCTGTTTCACGATACCGTAAGGAACAATATCTGCTACGGTCATTACGACGCTTCGGACGAGGAGGTAAGAAACGCGGCGCATATCGCGGGCGCGGACGGCTTTATAAGCAGACTTCCGGACGGATACGATACGATCATCGGCCAGGGCGGCACGGAGCTTTCGCAAGGCGAAAGACAGCTTCCTACCATCGCGAGAGCGGTACTGACAGATGCGCCGATTCTAATTCTCGACGAGGCAACAAGCTCCGTGGATACGGTTACCGAGCAGAAGATAAGACGAGCGATGCTCAATATCACCGAGGGCAGAACTTCGTTTATTATCGCTCACCGGCTTTCGACAATAAGAGATTCCGACGTGATAATCCTGCTTGAAAAGGGAAGAATCATCGAGCAGGGATCGCACGAGCAGCTTATGGCTCTCGACGGAAAATACGCGGCGATGTCAAGAATGCAAAAAGGCGAGATATAAAACAAAAAACGGCCGAAAGACCGTTTTTCTTTATACTTCGGTTCTGCCCTCGATAGCGCGAAGCAGCGTTACCGAATCGGCAAATTCAAGATTTGCGCCGACGGGGAGGCCGTAGGCCAATCGCGAAACTTTTATTCCGAGCGGCTTTATAAGACGCCCGAGATAAGCGGAGGTCGCTTCGCCTTCGACGCTCGGATTCGTGGCGATGATGACTTCTTTGACGTTTTCGTCGAGGCGGGCGATGAGCTCTTTTATTTTGAGCTGTTCCGGTCCGATACCGTCGACGGGGGAAATCACGCCGTGAAGGACGTGGTATTTTCCGTTGTATTCGTGAGTTTCTTCGATAGCCTCGAGCGCTTTGTTATCCTCGACGACGATGATGGTATCGTCGTTGCGATGACCGCCGGAGCAGATACGGCAGACGCCGTCTTCGCTATACGCCATGCAGACCGGACAGAGCTTGACGCCCTTTTTGGCATCGAGTATGGTTTTCGCGAATTCCTCGGCCTCGGCTTCGGGCATTTCGAGAATTCTGTAAGCGAGCCGCGCGGCGCTTTTTCTTCCGATTCCGGGAAGGGAAGCGAACGCGTTGACAAGTTTTTCAAGTGTGGGTGTCATATTTGATTACCGTATCAGAAAAGACCGGGAACGGAGGGCATCTGTCCCGTGATTTTCGACATTTCCTCGGAGTTGGTATCTTCGACGCGTTTGATCGCCTCATTGACGGCGGCTACGAGAATATCCTCGAGAGTTTCGGGATCGTCGGGATCTATGATATCGGGTTTGATGTTGATAGCGAGTATTTCTTTCTTTCCGTTGATCTTGACGTTGACAACGCCGCCGCCCGCGGAAATATCGTATTCTTTGGTTTCAAGCTCGGCTTGGAGATTCTGCATATCCTCCTGCATTTTCTGGGCTTGTCTCATAAGGGAATTCATATCGGAAGGGCCGCCGCCCATACCTTTGGGAAGTCTGACTTTCATTTCGTTACTCCTTTATACGTTTCAACTTAATTCATCAATAAAAGATTGCTGGGCGTCGTCGCGATTGCTTTTTCCGTCATCGGCTTCGAATATAACATCAGTTTTCTGACCGATAACGGCGGTAAACGCGTTTCTGATTTTCTCTTCGTCTATTTTAAGTATTTCCAATTCGAATTCCGCGGCGGAAATTATGATTTTACTTCCGCAGGAATACACCTTCGCGTTGCCGAGAAACGCCGAAAGGGAAGCGTCAGCGAGATATTCGCAAACGTCTGGCATCGAAGGGAACGGGACTCTCGCGTCGTGTGCAGCCGTGATTTCGGGGACGTCGGCTTTAGCGGAAGCGACCTCGGGACTTTGCACTGGTATAGCGGGAACGTCGGCAGAAGCGGGAGTGAAGCCCGTTGCCTGAAGAAGTGCGAGCTTCTTTTCAAGCTCGGAAATCCTCGCGGCGAGCGCTTTGGAGGATTCGGATACCGCGGTATCGCACATTCTTATAACCGCAAGCTCGAGAACGGTACGCTTGTTCATCGCGTAGCGGGATATTCTCGTCTGGGTATCTTCGAGAATCGAACTGATATAGAAAAGCTGTTCCGTCGTAAGCTCTTCGCGAACGGTTTTATATGCTTTCGGAACGTTGGATTCTTTTCCGAATTTCTGTAACTGTTTGGCGATTATCAAATCGCGGACCGCCACCGAAACGTCGTCGATGAATACCGAAATATCTTTTGAGGAACGGTGTATCTCGTTGATTATCGCGATTGCTTCGGGAACGTTTTTTAAATATATTGAATGAAGAAGGGAAGCGACCGTTTCTTCGCC
>JAZUJV010000220.1:0-7231 GCA_045642945.1 Eubacteriales bacterium
CAAGCGCGGGATATATCATAAGATGAGGATAGTTCACCCAAATAGAGCTTGCGTCGGAAAGCAAGGTACCGAGAGAAGTGGTATCGGCGCCGTTAAGTTTGACTATACCGAGGAAGGAAAGCATACTTTCGGAGAAGATAACGCTCGGGATCGTAAGAGCAGACGAGGTGATTATCGTGCCGAGAGTATTCGGGAATATATGCTTCCAGATGATACGTCTGTCGCTTGCGCCGAGAGTTCTGGCAGCCATAACGTATTCCTGGTTTTTAAAGCGGTAGAACTGGGTACGGACGCGGCTTGCGGGTCCTATCCAACCGGTGGAAATATAGGCGAAGAGCAAGCTGGGTATCGGTCCGACCTTCTTAGCAAGGTGTATCTGGAACAAGGTAGCGACGACTATGAAAGGAACGTCGTTGAGTATATCGGAGATACGTTCGAGTACCAAGTCGATGACGCCGCCATAGTAGCCTTCGATAGCGCCGTAGATAGCGCCGAGGATAAAGTTGATAACGGAAACGATAATAGCTATTATGAGCGAGAGGCGGACGCCCTGTGCTATACGGAGCGCGAGGTCGTAGCCCTGGCTGTCGGTGCCGAGGAAATAATTCGGCTCGAAGCCATGCTGATAAACGTAATAGTTGTAGTAAAGGATACGGACTTTATACTGGGCGGTCTCGAAGTTACCGCCGCCGGTAAGCTCGTAATATTTTACGTTGCCGTTTTCATCGCGTTTATAGTTGTCCTCGAGAACGAGGTCGTAAACGTTATCGTATTTGATTTTATTTGCTTTACCGGTAGTCGCGTTGTATTTGTAAGGAACAAACTTTTTGGACTTATACCAGTTATTCGCATCGGCGGCATCGGGGTTATATTCGTTGTCCTCGACGAGCGGGAAAAGAAGCCTGTATTCGGGGTTTGCTTCCTGCCATTCAACGAGTTTTTTATACTCGCTCTGCTCGACGGACTTATAAACGAAACCGTAATCGAGATAGTCGTCAATATCGGCGGTATAATAGTTAACGTCTTCGTTTTTGCCGTTTTTCTTGACGAAGGTGTTGGTAACTTCTTTGATAGGCTGATAAGAAGAATCCATCGAATCGGATATTGAGACGGGAGTGCCGTCGTAGTTAAGCGTACCGACGCCGATAGCGAGTTTTCTTATAAAGCCGACTTCGGAAAAGTCGAGGGATTTGGTGCCGTCGGCAATATAGCCGCGGGGGCACTTTTTGGCGTAATGGATATCGTTAAAGGTAACCTGACTGGTAATGATAGGAACGATTATTGCGTAAAGAACTATGAGAATGATGATGCAAGCCGCGACGATGGAAGCTTTGTTTTTACGGAAGCGGATCCAAGCGTCTTTAAGATAGGAAATAGGCTTATCGTCAAACTTTTTATCGGTGATCCTTTCACCGTGATTTGCAAATTCAAATTTATTGGCGGAGTTGATATTCTTATTGTCAGACATATTATTTCTCCCCCATTCTGATTCTCGGATCGATAAATCCGTAGCTTATATCGACGACGATACCGGCAAGAAGACCGATAAACACATAGAAGACGGTATCCATCATAAATACGTCGTAGTCGAAGAGGTTAATTGCTTTGATATAGACTTGTCCGACACCGGGGATAGAGAAAATCTGTTCGATAACGAACGAGCCGCCCAGTATTCCGATGAAGCTCGAAATAAGCATCGGGAGTATCGGGACCATAGCGTTTTTAAGAGCGTGACGCGTGGTTGCCTGAGAACGGGTAAGACCTTTGGTTCTGGCAAGCAGCATATAATCGGAGGTAAGAGTTTCGGTAAGCTCCGCACGGGTGAAACGGCAGAGGCCGGCAATCTCGCCGAAGGAAAGAGCGATTATGGCGGGAATCATACTGGTAAACATTTTCCAAGTGAAATAGGATCCGCCGCCGTCGGCAAGAGAATACATCGTCAGCGGGAGAAGATTCCACTTGAAATAGAAGAAATACTGAACGAGGAACGCATAAACGTAACTGGGCACGGAAACAAAGACCATAACAGCGGTGCTGATGACATGGTCGTACATAGTGTTCTTTTTGATTGCGGCAAATATGCCGAGCGCTATTCCCAAGGGGATTGAAACTATCAAAGAATAGAAGTTGACAAGTACGGTCGGAAGCAAGCGGTCGGTAATAACCTTAAGAGCGGGAGTACGGTAAGCGATATACCAGGACTCACCGAAATCGAGTTTCGTAACGATATTTTTAAGATAGATACCGTATTGCTCGATAATAGGTTTATTATAGCCGAGGGCTTCCCAGCGTGCTTCTATGACTTCCCTTTCGGAGGCTTTGAGCGGAGGTTCGCGCTCGATAAGTCTTATCAGGAAGAAACAGATAGTCAAAATTATGAAGAACGTGAAGAACATAAGTAATATTCTTTTTATTACATACTTTAACACGTTTTAGTTCTCCTTTTCTTCGATATCTTCAAGGATTTCCGATACCGACGTAATATGCGGGGGGGATTTGGAAAGATAAGGCAAGGGGAGTTTTCGCTCCCCTCGCCTATCGTAGCGTTATAAATCGAATTTATAACCTTTCAGCTATGATATTATTCGTAGCTGAGGGTGCCGCCCTGTTCTGCAACGTATGCAGCCCAAGCTTCGTCGTCATAGTTGAAGTTAGTGAGACGGAGTCCGCCGAAGTCATACATGATATTGTAGTTTTCGGTGTAGTAGGAAGCCTGGTAAGAAAGCATAGAGCAGATGGTGGAACTTGCAAGAGGAATTCTGTAGTAGGTCTTGAGGTACATCTCTTCGAGCTGAGCGGTGATGCTAAGTTTGGTAGCAAAATCAGAGTTAGCATATTTACCGGTACCGATGAGGATGTTGGACCAATCCTGGCAGGTGTGGGTTTCGTCTTCGCCGTTGACTTTGAGAGTCCACTGCTCGGTCTTAGGATCCCAGCAGCCAGCTTCATGGATAGAGTAAGAATCGGGATCCATGTAAACCTGGAAGTTACGGAACGGATAGAACGCAGCACCGCCCCAAGCGCCGTAGCCGAGAGCGTATTCGCCGGCAGCAACGTCAGCATAACGGTCTTGGATGGAACCGATAGCTTCGAAGGTGATCTTGCCGAAGCCGGAGCCTTCAGCTGCAGCGTTTACATACTGGTTGATAAGGTCGCACTGTTTGGTAGCTTCAGCATCAAGAGCGCCCTTCATCCAACCGATACGTACGTGGATTTCATCGCCGGCTTTGTAGAGACCGTCAGCAACGAGCTGATCGCAAGCTTTCTTCATAAGGTCTTTAGCTTCGGTAAGGTTGTAGCCGTTGATGGAGTTGTAAGCGTCTTTAAGAGTAGCGTAAGCTTTGCCTTCGCCGTATTCAACGCCGTAGAGGTTAACGATAGCCTGCATAGCTTCATCAGAATTTCTGTAGGAGGATTCAGGATCGTTGTAGATATCATAGAAGTAGAGGCTGTTGAGGATGGAGTAAGCAGGAACGTAACCGGCGGTAGCAACTACCCAGTCAGCTCTGTCGATAGCCAAGCTCATAGCTTTACGGAAGTCGGTGTTGGAAATAACAACGGAGTTGGTATTGCCTTTGGAGTTGTCCATTTCTTTGAGGAGGTCGAGACCGGTGCAGAAGAAGAAGGACATGGTGTAGGTTTCGGGGATCTTGTAGAGCTGTTCGGAAGCGCTGTAGTTAGGAAGATCGTCGGAGGTAGGAGTCCACTCGGTAAGTTCGCCTTTAAGGAAGGCCTGTTTAGCGGCGGCGTCATCCATAACGTCGATAACGATCTTGGTGGCTTTGTACTGTTCTACTTTCTGGCCGTCAACTTCGAAATTGGTGTAGGAAACGAGTCCGCCGTTTTCGAGTTTTTCGAAGCCGTACCATTCAGGGTTCTGAACGAATACGATCTGTTTGTCAGCCTGATAAGAATCGAGCTTGTAGGTACCGTAGGACATGGTGTTTTCTTTCTTGGTACCGTAGTCGGTGGTAACGAGATCACCGGTGGTCTTCTTACCTGCTTCGTAATACGGTTCGTAAACGAGCCAGGTAGAAGTGCAGGAGGTGAGGAAGTAGTTATAATCGATAGCGTACTGGTTTACATAGCGGATGGTGTAATCATCAACTTTGTAGCAGCCGACGATTTCGTCGTACTGTTCAGCATAGTTTTCGTTGTAGTCTTCGTTAGTCTGTTTAACGTAAGGAAGGCCGTAGGTGCCATCGAAGTAATGACCGTAAGCAGCCCAGATTTCAACGCCGGAGAACGGGTCTTCAACGGATTCACCGTAAACGGTTTCGTCGAGGAAGGAAACGTACTGAGGAGCGGCGTTGCCATCAGCGTCAACATAAGAATCGTCAACGCCCCAGAAATCGAAGCAGTCGAAGTAAACGTCTTTGCCTTCAGCGAGAAGAGCGGCAGCAGTTTCGAGGTCGGTAGTAACAAAGATCTCTTTGGTAAGAGCATTGTAGTACTTGAAGCCGCCTGCTACTGCAGATTCACCGGACCAGTAAAGGTTGGAACGGTAGTTCTTCATCTTCGGCTCGAGAAGCTGTTTCATCGAGTAGATGTAGTTATCAGCATTGATAGCTTCGCCGTTTTCCCATTTAGCATCGGGATTGAGTTTGATCTCAAAAACGTAGCCTTCAGTGATGGAAGAAGCTTCAGCACCTTCGGGAAGTTCGCAGTCGAACTTGGTGAGGTCATCCTGATGATCTTTGGTGACGTCTTTGATTTCGGTAGCCATTTCGTATACCCACTGGTAAACGCCGTTTTCACTGTCAAGGATAGACATGGTGCAGAACGGAGAAGAGACATACGAAAGGATGGAGTCGTCGGCATTGGTTTCCCAGGTGTGGGGGTTCCAGTTGTTGCCGAGGCTGGTGGAGTAAGACTTGTAGGTGTAGTTCTTCGGAGCTTCGAGTTCGGAAACTTCGCTTGCTTCAGAGCTGGTATCGTCATCGTTACAAGCGGTGAGAGCGAAAGAAGCAACCATGCAGAGAACAAGAACAAGACTTACTATCTTAAAGATAGATTTGCTCATGGGTTTTGCCTCCATAAAAAAATTATTGTTCGATTTTTATATAACAGAGTTACACTCCCTGTTACCAATTATAATTACGCGCATACTTGCCCATAATTCTGGGGTATTATATCAAAACTCAGCACAAATGTCAATAGATTTTTTATTTTTGTCAAAAAAATCCCAATATTTATTGCAAATGCTATTCACAAATACAATATTTAGTGATACAATACGCGGTAAGGGGTGATAGATATGAAAATGACGTTCAGGTGGTACGGCGAAAAGGATTGTATACCGCTGCCGTATATAAAACAGATCCAGGGGATGAGCGGTGTCGTTACGGCGATATACGACGTTCCCGTCGGAGAAGTATGGCCTTTGGAGGCACTCGAAAAGCAAAAGAAGCTTTGCGATGAAGCGGAGCTCGAGATGGAGGTAATCGAGAGCATACCCGTTCACGAGGACATTAAGCTCGGATTGCCGACGAGAGACAAATATATCGAGGCATACAAGCAGAATATCATAAACTGTGCGAAGGTGGGAGCAAAGTGCATCTGTTATAACTTTATGCCGGTATTCGACTGGCTGCGCACAAATCTTCATTATATACATAAAGACGGCTCCAATTCCCTATCGTTTTTCGAAGAGGATTTTCAGAAGCTCGACCCGAAGAATCTTCATCTTCCCGGTTGGGACGAAAGCTATTCGCCCGACGAATTGCAGAGCTTATTAAACAAATTTGAAGGAATGACGCACGAGAAGCTTTTTGACAACCTCGTTTATTTCCTTAAAGCCATCATGCCGGTATGCGACGAATACGGTATAAACATGGCGATACATCCCGACGATCCTCCGAGAGACGTTTTCGGATTGCCGAGAATCATCAGCAGCGAAGCAGATCTCGAGAGACTGTTCGACGCCGTTCCGGACATTCACAACGGTATTACGTTTTGCACGGGGTCGTTAGGCGCCGGCAAGCACAACGACTTGGTGAAGATCGCCGGAAGATTCGCGAAGAGGATACATTTCGCGCATCTGAGACAGCTTAAATATATTACCGACGTCGATTTTTACGAAAACGGGCACCAGACGGAATGCGGCGACGTGGATATATATTCCATTGTAAAAACTATGGTAGAAAACGGATTCGACGGATACGTAAGACCCGATCACGGAAGAAACGTTTGGGGCGAAGAAGCGAAGCCCGGTTACGGACTTTACGACAGAGCGATGGGCGCTTGCTATCTCGTCGGACTTTTCGAAGCAATAGAGAAAACAAAATAAGGGGTGAGATTTATGGTTGAAAATTTCAGATTTATACCCGTAGTAGTTATCAAAGACCTTTCGCAGACCGAAGAAATTCTCGGCTCGCTTTATAACAACGGTTTGAAATGCGCCGAAATAACCTTCAGGACGGCTTGCGCCGAAGAAGCGATAAAGCTCGGCAGAAAGCTTTTCCCCGATATGTGCATTGGCGCGGGCACGGTCATAAACAAGGAGCAATGTTTAAAAGCTCTTGACGCCGGAGCGGAATTTATCGTATCCCCCGGGCTTTCGGAGGAGACGGCGGTTTATTGCGTGGAAAACGGCATACCTTACTTCCCCGGCTGCGTTACCCCGACGGAGATAATGAAGGCGATTTCGCTCGGGATAAACACCGTAAAGTTCTTCCCTGCCAACGTTTACGGCGGACTTAAAGCTTTAAAGGCGTTATCCGCTCCGTTCCCGCAGATAAAATTCATTCCCACCGGCGGAGTCGATATGGACAATATCGACGAGTTCTTAGCGTTCGACAAGGTCCAGGCTATCGGCGGATCATTCGTGTTGAAAGGAGACGTAGCTTCAAACGTAAAGAAGCTGCTTAAAAAGTTAAATGAGCAATAAGATAGTAACCTTCGGCGAAATAATGCTTCGGCTCGCGCCCGAAGGATATTTAAGATTCGTTCAGTCGGAAAAATTCGAAGCGACCTTCGGCGGAGCGGAAGCAAACGTTGCCGTTTCCCTATCGAACTTCGGCGAAGACGCTTGCTTCGTTACCAAGCTTCCCGAACACGAAATCGGGCAGATGGCAATAAACTCGCTTCGCAAATACGGAGTTGATACTTCCGAAATCGTCCGCGGAGGAAAAAGAGTTGGGATTTACTACTGCGAAAAAGGTGCTTCGCAGAGACCGAGCAAGGTCGTTTACGACAGAGCTTATTCCTCGATATCCGAAGCGAAAAAAGA
>JAZUJV010000221.1:0-25316 GCA_045642945.1 Eubacteriales bacterium
GACATCTGCGCGAAAATGTTTATCGGGTTTACAAGCGGCGTGCTGCCGTCCTCGCGAATCGCGTAAACGTTCATGGTAACGCCGTAGGAGTATTTTATATCCGTAAGATACTTGTCAAGCTCTTCCTGATTTGCCTCGATGTGTTCTTTGAAAGCCTTTAAGTCGTTTTTCTGGACTTCGGACATCATCGTATTGATAAGCTTGCCGAAAATAGGTCTCGAATAGATGCTGTCAAGCTCGTGCTCGATGCCGTCCTTGCTGTTGTTCGCGAGCTCTTCAAGCAGCCCCGCCGCGTCGATCGTCGTGTTGTTGACTTGAATCGGGTAGGTCGAAAGAGTGTCCTCCTGGACCTTGTTTATATATTGCTTGAACCCGCTCGAAAGCGAAAGTATAAGCGCGATGCCGATGATACCTATACTTCCTGCGAAGCTCGTAAGTACCGTTCTCGCCTTTTTGGTAAGAAGGTTGTTGAGCGACAGCGAAAGCGCGGTGAAAAACGACATCGAGGTCTTGTATTTCTTCTTTTTCCCGCTCTTTTCTTCTTTTTTCGTCTCTTCGGGGATATATTCGTTGTCGTCCGAGACGATGCTGCCGTCGAGCAGCTTTACCGTTCTCGTAGCGTATTCGCCCGCAAGCTCGGGGTTGTGCGTAACCATGATAACGAGCTTTTCGCTTGCGATCTCTTTAAGAATGTCCATTATCTGAACGCTCGTCGCCGTGTCAAGCGCGCCCGTCGGCTCGTCCGCGAGAAGTATATCGGGGTCGTTCACCAACGCTCTTGCAATAGCGACACGCTGCATCTGTCCGCCGGAAAGCTGGTTCGGCTTCTTTTTCGCCTGCTCGCCGATGCCGACTTTTTCAAGCGCCGCCATTGCCTTTTTCTTTCTCGTCTTTTCGTCCACGCCCGAAAGCGTCAGCGCCAGCTCGACGTTCGCGAGAACGGTCTGGTGGGGAATAAGGTTATACGACTGGAAAACGAAACCTATGCTGCGGTTTCTGTAAATATCCCAGTCGGAATCCTTATATTCCTTCGTCGACGTTCCGTTTATTATAAGGTCGCCCGAATCGTATTTGTCAAGCCCGCCGATAACGTTTAAAAGCGTCGTCTTGCCGCAGCCCGACGGGCCGAGAATCGCGACGAACTCGCTTTCGCGGAAGCTTACGGTAAGCCCCTTCAAAGCCTCGGTAACCGTGTCGCCGACGGTGTATGACTTTTTGATGTTTTTTAACTGTAACATAACGCCCTCCGGGAATAAATGTCTGAAATTATATTAAAACATATAATTGTGAACATATTGTTAACATTCGCAACATTTATGAATAAATTATACCATTTTCTTCCTTATATTATGCGGTAATGCTTAAATTTTTCTTAACAAATAGAAAAAACAGGCTGAATTTTTCAGCCTGTCTTTACTTTTTCAAAAAACTTATTTAAGGATCTTGATGCCGCCGACGATGGGGAGCTTTTTAACGAGTCCTCTCGCGGAATTTACGATGCCGAGCACCGAAAGAGCCGTCGTGCCGACTCCGAGGAGCCAGCAGGGAAGGGAAAGAAGCCATCCGACGTAGGGAATAAGGTCGAAAACGATGCTGAGAATGCTGAGAGCACATTCGATGATGAAGAGCACCAAGCCCTGATTAGCGGTGAACTGCGAAAATTTGGAATCCTTGCGCGCGAACATCGGAACGAAGCATAAAGGACCGATGTATCCGAGGATACCCATAACCTTGTTCGTCTCAATGTCGTTTTTATCGAACTGTTCGGTAACGTCGACCATTTCGAAAAGCTTTTTGTCAGCCATAAAAAGTCTCCTTGTTTTGTTAATGTTTTTACACATTAAGATTAAAACATAAAATTATGAACAAATTGTTACGAAAATAAAATTTTTTCAGCTTTTTTTGATTTTCAGCGTGATAATTTCGAAAGGTTTATATTCGAACCTGCCGTCCTTCGCTTCAAAAAGCTCGTTTTCAAGCTCGTCGCAGACGAAAACCTTTCCGCCCGCGAGAACGGAAGAAACCTTCGCGCTGCCGCCTTCGCCCGCCGATTCGTATGCGCGGACGACAATTCCGCTGCCGTCTTCGGCAAGCTTCACCCAGTCGGCGAAAAGATTTTTCCCACCGTCGATTTTAACGAGCGGAACGCCGACAATCTCTTCTTTTACGCTTCCGTTTAAAATTATCGGAGCGTCGTTCACTTTGTAAGCTTCCTCGGTAACGTGGTTTACATAATTACCTTTGTGCGGATAGAACGAATAAGTGAATATCTGCGTTCCCTTGTCTGCGTCGGCGCCGGGATATGTACTGCTGCGAAGCAGGTCGATGTCGATAACGCTGTCCCAGACGCGGTAACCGTATTTACAGTCGTTGATAAGCGCCGCGCCGTGTTTTCCGTCGCTGATGTCGACGAATCTCTGCGCACAGACCTCTTTTTTCGCCTTTGCGAAGCTGTCTCTTCTGTGCGTCGGGCGCTTGATCACGCCGTATTGTATCTCGCAGTCGGCTTCGTCGCTCTTATGCGAAAGCGGGAACGCCGCGCGAAGCATCTTATGCGTCTCCTGCCAGTCGATCTCGGTCTTAAAGTCTATGCGCGCACTGTGCGGATATATGACGACCGTCTGCGTCAAAATACTGTCGCCGACGGTATAGACCGATTTTCTCTCGGCGACCCCGTCGATGATCTCTGTCGAAAATCCCTGTAATTTCAACGCTTCTTTCGGGTTTACCGCGTAATCCGCGGGTACCTCCCAGCCGTTTAACGTGTCCTGATAGACCGTCAGAATATTCGCGTTTCCGTCTAAATATTCTTCGCCGTCCATAATGACAGACTTGACGCTTCCGTCCTCGTCAAAGCACACTCTGACTATTCCGTTGTCGATAGTATTGCCGCTTATCTTGACGTTTTCGCCATGGAATTCCTTTTCTTTTCCAAACGAAAACGGCGGTATCTCGGCGTAAACGTATTTATTTTCGCCGTCTTTTATAAAGCCCTTGAACTCCGTCCCGCTCGGGTTGAAGATCGCTCTTTCGCCGCCGACTTTGATATGTTCAAACGCTTCTTCGAATATTTTTTCTGTCTCTTTGGCAATTCTCGCGTACGCTTCGTCGGTCTCGTCGTAAACTCTTTTTATCGCCGACCCCGGCAAAATGTCGTGGAACTGATATAAAAGGACTTCCTTCCAAAGCTTTTCAACTCTTTCTTTCGGGTATTCGTACCCGCCGAAAATCGCCGCCGCGGTTGACATAATCTCTAAATCGTGAAACGCGTATTCGCTCTTTCGGTTGCTTCGCTTGTTGCGCGATTGCGTCGTATACGTGCCTTGATGTTTCTCAAGATAAAGCTCGCCTTCATACCTCGGGAACTTCTCTTTATCCTTCGCGATCTCATTAAAAAAGTCTATCGCGAACTGCTGTTTTACCTTCGGTAAACCGACTAAGTCGTATTCGCGGTGCAGCCTCTCAAGATGCTCCATCCCGGGCCCGCCGCCGCCGTCGCCGATGCCGAAAAGCAGCATCGCTCTGTCGTCGATGCCCCTTTCCATATATCTGTCCTCGGTGCTGATGAACGATTCCGCCCTCGCCGCGCTGTTATAGTTCCCCTCGGGCGGCATGTGCGTCAGAATCTCCGTGCCGTCGAGCCCCACCCAGTTAAAGGTGCTGTGCGGGAACTTGTTCACGGCGTTCCAGCTCATCTTTATCGTAAGAAAATATTTAATACCCGCTTTTGCCATGATCTGCGGAAGCTGCGCGTTATATCCGAAAACGTCAGGTATCCACATAATTTCCTGCTCATACCCGAATTCGTCTTTCCAAAAGCGTTTGCCGTAAAGCAGCTGCCTTATAAGGCTCTCGCCCGACGGCACGTTGACGTCGCATTCGACCCAGAAACCGCCCTGAAGCTCGAGTTTCTTTTCGGAATAAAGCTTTTTCATCCCCTTAAAAAGCGCGGGATGCTCGTCCTTTACCCATTCAAGCATCTGCGGCTGGCTGACGCCGAAAAGATAGTCGCCGTATAGCTCGCTGTTGCAAAGCAGCGTCGAAAAAGTCCTCGCCGCTTTCCTTTTCGTCTCGCGGATAGGCCAAAGCCAACCGAGGTCTATATGCGCGTGTCCGAGCGCGCTTATCTTAAAATCGCTTTCGCTCTTGTTCGCTAAAAATTTTCTCGTTATTTCTTTCGCTTTGTTTAAATCTTTTTCATAAATCGCTATCGCGTCCTCGAAAGCACCTCTCGCGATTACCTTGATTTTCTCGTCCTTCGTCGCTTCCGCGAGATGCCATATGACCTCGAGGTCGTAATAAAGCTCTCTTTTTTCGCTGTCGACGCTCGCTAAATACGCCTTGTGCAAAATCCCGATAGGCGTCTTGTCCGAATCCGCGCATTCGCCGAAAAGGTCGTTCGCGCCGCAATCCACCCAAAAATCTATGATTTCGCCCGCCTTCTGGCTCTCGGAATGTAAAACCACCGTCTTCGCGGGCATCCCGAGCTCAAAGGAATAATAGCTTTCCTTGTTCGTAAGCCCCTTATAGGCGTTTCCGTCCCTGTCGAAAACCAACCCCTCGCCGCCGACGTCGATTATAAAAGCAGTCTTTTTGCCTTCGGCTTCCTCCGGAACTTTGCCTCTCATATTCATCCACGCGCAATCCCAAAGCTCGCCCCACTTGTCGCCCGCTTTAAGTCTGATCTTTTTCCCGTTTCCGCGAAGAGAGTAGGGAAGCGGCTCTTTCGTAACGTTCGCCGTAACGTCGAGGTCGATGATTTTCGTATAGATTTCGTCAAACAGCTTTAAAAGTCGGCTATCCATAATTTGATCCTACTTTTCGAGAAGTTTTTTGCAGAATTCCTTGTATTTTTCGGTCTTCGCTTCGGCTTTTTCAAAGCTTTCCCCGCGCACGAGCAGATAAGCCTTTACCTTCGGCTCGGTGCCGGAAGGCCTTATGATGACGGCACTTCCGCCTTCAAGCTCGTAATAGACCATATCGCTCGACGGCAAGCCCGTTTCGCTTACACAGCCGCAGCATTTCTTTATTTTTCCGGTAAGATAATCTCTCGTCGCCTTGACCTTGTCGCCCGCGATCTCGCTGATGCCCGCTTCACGGACCTCCGCCATAAGCTTGCCCATCGTCGCCATCGGGTCGATGCCTTCTATCTTTACGTTGACAACGCTTTCCTTGAACACGCCGTATTCTTCATAAATCCCGCAAAGCGCGTCGTAAACGCTTCTGCCGTTCGCCTTGTGCCAGCAAACCATCTCCGCCGCGAGCACGCTCGCGCCGACGGCGTCCTTGTCTCTCGCGTAGCCCGCCGAAAGATACCCTTGGCTCTCCTCGTAACCGAAAATAAAGGTGTGGCTGCCGTCCGCCGCCCATTCCTTTATCTTTTCGCCGATATACTTGAATCCGGTAAGAACGCTTATGTGCTCCACGCCGTTCTTATCGCATATCGCGTCGAAAAGGTTCGACGAAACGACGCTCTTTATCGCGCAGGCGTTTTTCGGCAGATTGCCGTTTTTCTTCCTTATTTTTATAATATAGTCGATAAGCAAAGCGCCTATCTGGTTTCCGTTCAGCGCGAAGAATTTACCGCCGCCGTCTTTTATACAAAGTCCTATCCTGTCGGCGTCGGGGTCGGTGGCGATGATAACGCCGCAGTCTCTGCCCTCGACGGTCTTTATCGCTTCTTCAAAGCATTCCACGTTTTCGGGGTTCGGCGACGCGACGGTAGGGAAGTCGCCGTCGGGTATCATCTGGCTGTCTATCGTGATAAGGTTGTCGCATCCGCATCTCTTCAACGCTTCGGGAACGAGTCTGTAACCGGTCCCGTGCAAAGCGGTGTAAGCGATACCGACGGAGTTAATCTGCTCTTTCGTCTCTTTTTCGTTCAGCCTGCAATCAAGCACTGCTTTTAAAAACGCTTCGTCGCATTCCTCACCGATGGTCGTGATAAGCCCTTTGCTATAAGCATCTTCAAGCGCCATGGTCTTCACGCCTTTAAATATATCCGTCGCCGCCGCGCTTTCCGAAACCGTCTTCGCGTGCTCGGGCGGCAACTGCGCGCCGTCCTCCCAATAGACCTTATATCCGTTATATTCCTTCGGGTTGTGCGACGCCGTTACGTTTATTCCGGCGATACAGCCGTAATGTAGTATCGCGAAGGAAAGCTCGGGCGTCGGGCGCAAAGAATCGAAAAGATAAACCTTTATCCCGTTCGCCGCTAAAATCTTCGCCGCGGTCTCGGCAAAAAGACGCGAGTTGTTTCTGCTGTCGTGGCAGACAGCGACGCCTCGCTGTTCTCCGTGCGCTTTTTTTATAAGCTCGGCTAAGCCCTGCGTCGTCTGCCCGACGGTATAAACGTTCATCTTCGATATGCCGACGTCCATCGTACTGCGTAAACCCGCCGTTCCGAATGCCATCGGAACTTCAAACCTCTCGGCTATCGCGTTTTCGTCGTTTTCTATCTCTTTAAGTCTCGCCTTGCTTTTTTCGTCAAGCCCTTCAAAAGCGAGCCACTTTTTAAATTCCGCGTTCATATCTCTACCCTCCGGAAAAATTTATATCTCTTTAATCGCCTGTTCCAAAGCTTCCGCCAGCTGATCGGGGCAGGAGGTCGGCTTGAAACCGCATCTTATTCCCTTGATTATGCCGATTATTTCCTCGGCTTTTCTGCCCTCGCAAAGCGCCGCGACACCCTGCGTGTTCCCGCCGCAGCCGCCGACGTACTTCACATTCGTAACTATATGCTGCTCGTCGATGTCAAAACTGACGCTTCTCGAACATACTCCGCTGTTTTTGTGATCGAATTTCATGATTTTTTCTTCCTTTTTATTATATATATAATATACGCGCTTTTCTTATCCTTGATTATACCAAATCCGCCGTGTTTGTAAATATCAAAATGAAAATATTTTAAAAAAATTCAAATCTTCTTTTTCCTCTCTGCCAAACCGTTTATACAGTGTAGGGCACGGCGTCCTCGACGTGCCGCGCGCGAAGCGCATACAAAAAAATTCGTTCGCGAAGCGAACGTTCCTCAATTTGAAATTTGAAATTATGAATTTTCGCGCTTTGCGATTTGTTCACAAATTATTTACAATTTCTCCCGCAAATTTCTTCCGTATATATTGACAAACTACCCCCTTTATGCTAAAATCACCTCTGCTTGGTATGCGATGAAGCGGTAGATTGCTGTCTATGACAGGTAACTACGGCAGAGTATGTCCGACAATCGGGCGCAGGCTTCCGGCATTTTTTAAGGGCGAAACGAGAAACGCCCGGCGCAGTGTACGGCAGTTCTGCACACAAACATTTCATTATTTTATATGGAGGCCAAAATTACCATGGCAAAGAAAGAAAAGATCCGCATCAGACTCAAATCCTACGACCACACTCTTATCGACAAAGCCGCCGAAAAGATCGTTGAAACCGCTAAACGCAACGGCGCTTCCGTTTCCGGTCCCATTCCGCTTCCCACCGATAAAGAGATCGTTACCATCCTTCGCGCTGTTCATAAATATAAAGACAGCCGCGAACAGTTCGAGTACAGAACTCACAAGAGACTCATCGACATCATCAAACCCTCCAAGGCTTGCGTCGAAGCTCTTATGAGCACCGATCTCCCCGCCGGCGTCGACTTCAACGTCGAGCTTTAAACCTTACACCGTCTTAAATAAAGGTCAAGTTGAGCGCGAACCGCGTTCAACCAATAACCTAAGGAGGATAAAAAATGAAAAAAGGCATCATCGGCAGAAAGCTCGGTATGACTCAGCTCTTTGATGAAAAAGGCAAAGTCATTCCCGTTACTGTCATCAACGCAGGTCCCTGCGTTGTCGTTCAGAAAAGAACGAACGAAAAGAACGGCTACGAGGCTGTTCAGCTCGGTTTCTCCGACATAGCTGAAAAGAAACTCAACAAGCCGCAGAAGGGTATGTTCGCGAAAGCGGAAGTTTCCTTCAAAAAGTATCTCAAAGAATTCCGCCTTGACGACTGCTCCGCCCTCAACATCGGCGACGTCGTTACTTCCGATACCTTTGAAGTCGGCGAAAAAGTCGACATCACCGGTATCACCAAAGGCCACGGCTATTCCGGCGTTATCAAACGCTGGGGCTGCCACCGTCTCAGAATGACCCACGGCACAGGCCCTGTTCATCGTCAGGCCGGCTCTATGGGCGCAAACAGCGATCCTTCCCGTATCATGAAGAACAAGAAGATGGCTGGACAGTACGGTAACGAGCAGGTTACGATGCTCAACCTCGAAATCGTCAAGATCGACCCCAACAACAACCTCATCGCTGTTAAGGGCGCCGTTCCCGGTTCCAAGGGTAGCATAGTTTACCTCCGCGACACCGTTAAATAAGCGGAAGGAGGAATAAATAATGCCTACTATCAACGTATTAAACATGGAAGGAAAAGTAGTCGGCGAAGCCGCTCTTTCCGAAAAGATATTCGCTGCCGAGATCAACAATGCCGCGGTACATTCCGTCGTCAGAGCTTATCTCCTTAACCAGCGTCAGGGCACTCAGTCCACCCTCACCAGAACCGAAGTTTCCGGCGGCGGCAGAAAGCCCTGGAAACAAAAAGGCACCGGCAGAGCACGTCAGGGCCCTACCCGCGCTCCTCAGTGGACCCACGGCGGTATCGCCCTCGGCCCGAAACCCAGATCCTACCGCGTAAGCATCAACAAGAAGGTCAAACAGATCGCTCTCTTCTCCGTTCTTTCTTCTAAGGTAGCTTCGAATGAATTGATTGTCGTCGACAATATCGCACTCGATTCCTACAAGACCAAGAACATGGTAGCGTTCCTTAAGGCCGTCGGTGCCGAAGGTAAAGCAATGGTAGTTACTTCCGAAGTCAACGAATTCGTCGTCGGCTCCGCCAATAACATCGAAGGCGTCATCACCGCCCCCGTCAACACCATCAACGTTTACGATATCCTTAACCACGATAAATTCATCATCTCCAAAGATGCCCTTACTAAACTTGAGGAGGTATACGCGTAATGAAATCGGTTTACGATATAATCAGAGAGCCGGTAATCACCGAAGCCTCTATCAAGAATATGCAGGATCGTAAGTACACCTTCAAGGTTACTCCCGATACCTCCAAACAGGAAATCAAAAAAGCGGTCGAAGAGATCTTCGGTGTCAAAGTAGAAAAAGTCTACACGATCACCATGAAGAGAAAGACCAAGAGAATGGGCTACCACGTAGGCAAAACTTCCGAATGGAAAAAAGCCATCGTCAAGCTCACCTCCGATTCCAAGACTATCGAATTCTTCGACAGCTTGATGTAATGGAAAGGAGAGAAAGTAGAAATGGCAGTTAAAACTTATAAACCTACAACTCCCTCCCGCAGAAATATGGCTTCTCCCTCCTTCGCGGAGATCACGAAGAAGACCCCCGAAAAGTCTCTTATCACTATTCTTAAGAAACATGCGGGCAGAAACAATACGGGTCGCATCACCGTTCGCCATCAGGGCGGCGGCAACAAGAAGAAATACAGAATCGTCGATTTTAAAGGCGCGTACAAGGAAGCTCCTTCCACGGTTACCGCTATCGAATACGATCCTAACCGTACCGCTTACCTTATGCTCGTCGAAGACGAAAACGGTAAGAAGAGCTACCGCCTCGCTCCCGAAGGAGTCGGCGTAGGCACTCTCCTTTATTCCGGCGAAGAAGCCGATATCAAACCGGGCAACATTCTTCCCATCGAGAAAATTCCCGTCGGTACGATAATCAACTCCATCGAGCTTTATCCCGGCCGCGGCGCACAGCTCGTCCGCTCCGCCGGCGCTGCCGCTCAGCTTATGGCTAAAGAAAACGGCATGGCTCAGATCCGTCTCCCCTCCGGCGAAGTTCGCTTGGTCAGATTGGATTGCCGCGCCACTATCGGCCAGATAGGCAACCTCGAACACGAAAACATCAAACTCGGTAAAGCAGGTAAAACCAGACACCTCGGCATCCGTCCTACCGTCCGCGGTTCCGTTATGAACCCGAACGACCACCCGCACGGTGGTGGTGAAGGCCGTTCGCCTATCGGCCGTCCGGGCCCTGTTACTCCGTGGGGCAAACCCACTCTTGGTTATAAGACGAGAAATAAGAAAGCTCGCACCAATAAGTTCATAGTCAAGAGAAAGAACGATAGATAAGGGAGGAATAAAAAGTGAGCAGAAGCATCAAAAAAGGCCCGTTTGTTGAAAAGAAGCTTTACGACAGAATCGTAGCTATGAACAACAGCGGCGAAAAACGCGTTATCAAAACTTGGTCCCGTGCTTCCACGATCTTCCCCGAATTCGTCGGTCATACGATCGCCGTCCACGACGGTAAAAAGCACGTTCCCGTATATGTAGTCGAAGATATGGTCGGCCATAAACTCGGTGAGTTCGCTCCCACCAGAACTTTCCGCGGCCACTCCGGTTCCAAGACTTCCAACACGGATAAGTAATCGGGAGGGTTAAACTGTGGAAAATAAAGAATCCAGAGCTTATCTCAAACAGCTCAGAGTTACTCCGAGAAAAGTAAAGATAGTGCTCGACCTCATCAGAGGCAAAGACGTCGCGGTCGCCGCGGCAATCCTCAAAAACACCAACAAGCTCGTTTGCGAAGATATCGAAAAGCTTCTCAAATCCGCTGTTGCCAATGCCGACCACAACTTCGGTATGGACGTCGAAAAACTCTACGTCGCCGAATGCTTCGTTACCCCCGGCATCATGAAAAATATGAAGAGAATGCGTCCCAGAGCGCAGGGCAGAGCTTTCAGAATTCTGAAGAGAACTTCCCACGTGACGATCGTTCTTAAAGAAAGACAGGAGGCGTAAGTAATGGGACAGAAAGTTAATCCGCACGGACTTCGTGTCGGCGTAATCAAAGATTGGAGCTCCCGCTGGTATTCCAAGGATGAAACCTTCGGCGATACCCTCGTCTCCGACTACAACCTCAGAAAGTTCCTTAAAGAAAGACTTATGCAGGCCGGCGTTCCCGAAATCGAAATCGAACGCGACAACAGCCGTATAAAAGTTATCATCCACTGCGCTAAACCCGGTATTATAATCGGTAAAGGCGGCACCGAGATCGAAAAGCTCAAAAAAGTCATCGCCGATTACCTTAAAGTTCCCGCAAACGTTACCGTTGACGTTAAGGTTATCGAGATCAAACAGCCCGATCTCAACGCTCAGCTCGTCGCCGAGAATATCGCGGCACAGCTCGAAAAGAGAATTTCCTTCCGCCGTGCTATGAAGAAAGCCATCGGTTCCACTATGCGTCTTCAGGCAAAAGGTATAAAGATCGCTTGCTCCGGTCGTCTCGGCGGTGCCGAAATCGCAAGAAGCGAACATTATCACGAAGGAACCATTCCTCTTCAGACCCTCAGAGCCGATATCGACTACGGCTTCTGGGAGGCTAACACCACCTACGGTAAGAGCGGCATCAAAGTATGGATCTACAAAGGCGAAGTCCTCCCCGAAGTTAAACGCTCCTCGTCGGCACGTGAAGGAGGTAAACGCTAATGTTAATGCCTAAAAGAGTTAAATACAGACGTGTCCAGAGAGGCAGAATGACCGGTAAAGCCCTTCGCGGCAATACCATCAGCAACGGCGCTTACGGCCTCGTTGCCACCGAACCCGCTTGGGTTACCAGCAACCAGATCGAAGCAGCCCGTATCGCCATGACCCGTTACACCAAACGTGGCGGTCAGGTCTGGATCAAAATATTCCCCGATAAACCCGTTACCGAAAAACCTGCCGAGACCCGTATGGGTTCCGGTAAAGGCTCTCCCGAATATTGGGTAGCCGTCGTTAAACCCGGCAGAGTTATGTTCGAGATGGACGGTATTCCCGAGGAAGACGCCCGCGAAGCTATGCGTCTCGCTATGCATAAGCTCCCGCTCAAATGCAAGTTCGCCACCAAGGCCGACCTCGAGAAATAGGAGGTAGAATATGAATATTAAAGAAATCAGAGAGCTTTCCGTTTCCGAGCTCGAAAAGAACCTCGCGGAACAGAAAGAAGCGCTCTTCAACCTTCGTTTCCAACATTCTATCAACCAGCTCGACAACCCGATGAAGATCGTCGAGACCAAAAAAACTATCGCGAGAATTCTTTCCGTCCTTCGTGAAAAAGAACTCTCCGAGAAAGCATAAGGAGGATTTGAACGATGGAAGAAAGAGCTCTCAGAAAAACCAGAGTCGGTATAGTCGTTTCCGATAAAATGGATAAGACTGTCGTCGTCGCTATCCGCGACAACGTTAAACATCCTCTTTATAAGAAGATCATCAAAAGAACGGTCCGTTTCAAAGCTCATGACGAAAATAACGAAGCCCACGTCGGCGATAAAGTTATGATCATGGAAACCCGCCCGCTCTCCAAAGACAAAAACTGGCGTCTCGTTGAAATAATCGAGAAAGCTAAGTAATTCAGGAGGTACAATATGTTACAGCAAGAGTCCCGTCTTAAAGTTGCTGACAATACCGGCGCAAAAGAACTGTTGTGCATCCGAGTACTTGGCGGCACCGGCAGACGTTATGCCGGCGTAGGCGATGTGATCGTCTGCTCCGTTAAAAAAGCCGCTCCCGGCGGCGTAGCCAAAAAAGGCGACGTCGTTAAAGCTGTCGTAGTTAGAACCGTACAGCCCACCCGCAGACCGGATGGCTCCTACGTTCGCTTCGACGATAACGCGGCAGTCCTCATTCAGGACGATAAAGAACCGAAAGGCACCCGTATCTTTGGACCGGTTGCCAAAGAACTGCGCGAAAAAGGATATATGAAGATCCTCTCCCTCGCGCCCGAAGTGGTTTGAGGAGGCAGTCTAAATGAGTAAAATGAATATTAAAACCGGCGATACCGTAATCGTTATCTCCGGCAAAAACGCTAACGGTAAAGAACCGGCAGTCGGCAAGGTAATCGGCGTCTCCCCCAAGGAAGGCAAAGTTATCGTTGAAGGCGTCCATGTCGTTTCCAAACACGTTAAACCCAGAAAACAGGGCGAGCCCGGCGGAATAATCAAAACCGAAGGCGCTATCTACGCGTCCAAAGTTATGCTTTATTGCCCGAAATGCCAGGCAGGCCGCAGAGTAAGACACGTCATAAGCGCCGACGGCGAAAGAACCCGCGTCTGCGTTAAATGCGGCGAAACGCTTTAATCAAGGAGGAATAACTGATGTCCAGATTAAAAGAATATTATACTAACGAAGTTGTTCCCGCATTGATGAAAAAGTTCAACTACAAGAGCCCGATGCAGATTCCGCGTCTCGACAAAGTAGTTATCAACTGCTGCGAAAGCGATGCTAAGGAAAACTCCAAAGTCATCGATTCCATAATTGCCGACCTCACCACTATCACCGGTCAGAAGGCAGTCCCCACCACCGCTAAGAAATCCGTCTCCAACTTCAAACTCAGAGCCGGCATGAAAATCGGTGCCAAGGTTACCTTAAGATCCGAGAATATGTACGAATTCGTCGACAAATTCTTCAACCTCGCTCTCCCGAGAGTCAGAGACTTCAAGGGTATCAACCCCAACGCCTTCGACGGCAGAGGTAACTACTCCGTGGGCCTTAAAGAACAGCTCATATTCCCCGAAATCGAATATGATAAAGTCGATAAGGTAAGAGGTATGGATATTGTATTTGTTACTACCGCGAACACCGACGAGGAAGCTAAAGAACTTCTTACTCTCCTCGGCGCTCCGTTCGCTAAAGATTAAGGGGGAACTTGAAATGGCAAAAAAATCTATGATTCTCAAACAGCAGCGTGAGCCTAAGTTCTCTACCCGCAAATATAACAGATGCAAAATATGCGGCAGACCTCACGCCTATCTCCGCAAATACGGTATCTGCCGTATCTGCTTCAGAGAACTTGCCTATAAAGGCGAGATTCCCGGCGTAAGAAAAGCAAGCTGGTAAGAGGAGGATAAAGATATGCAGATTACTGACGTAGTTGCCGATATGCTCACCAGAATTCGCAACGCGAATATCGCTAAACACGAAACTGTTGACATTCCCGCATCTAATATGAAGAAGGCTATCGCTCAGATCCTTCTCGATGAAGGCTATATAAAAGCCTATAACGTTACCGAGGATAATAAACAGGGCGTTATCACCGTTACTCTTAAATACGGCGAAAACAAACAGAGAATTATCCAGGGATTACGCAGAGTTTCCAAACCCGGTCTTCGTATTTACGCTTCCAGCGCCGACCTTCCCAAGGTTAAAAACGGTCTCGGCATCGCGATCGTCTCCACCTCCAAAGGTCTTATGACTGATAAAGAAGCCCGTAAACAGAACATCGGCGGCGAAGTTCTCGCATTCATTTGGTAAGGGGGTAAAACGTAATGTCCAGAATAGGTAAAATGAACATCACGGTTCCTGCCGGCGTTACCATCGACGTAAACGACGCCAACGTCGTTACCGTCAAAGGTCCGAAAGGCACCCTTTCCGAAAAGATCAATCCCGCTATGACCGTTAAGCTCGACGCGGGCATCCTCACCGTAGAACGCCCCTCCGACAGCAAAGAGCATAAATCTCTCCACGGTCTTTCCAGAACTCTTATCAATAATATGGTCGTCGGCGTTACCGAAGGCTATAAGAAAACCCTTGAAATCAACGGCGTCGGCTACAAAGCCGCGGTCGAAGGCAAAAAGCTCGTTCTTAACGTCGGTTATTCTCACCCCGTTAACTTCGAACAGCCCGAAGGCATCACCTTCGAATGCCCGAACTCCAACACCGTCGTTGTATCCGGTGCAAATAAACAGGTTGTCGGTCAGCTCGCGTCCGAAATCAGAGGCACAAGACCTCCTGAACCGTATCTCGGAAAAGGTATCAAATACGATTTCGAGACTATCAGACGTAAAGCCGGCAAAGCAGGTAAATAGGGGAAAGGAGAATAAAAAATGGTCAATCGCGAAGATAAAAACGCAAAAAGACTTTACAGACACAAGAGAGTCAGATCTAAAATCTCCGGTACTCCCGAAAGACCTCGTCTCTGTGTTTATCGTTCCGAAAACAATATCTATGTTCAGATCATCGACGATACCGTCGGTAATACCCTCGTAGCAGCTTCCTCCACCGAAGCTTCCTTCGGAAAAGAAGGCGGAAACAAAGAAGCCGCTCAGAAGGTCGGCAAACTCGCTGCCGAAAGAGCACTCGAAAAAGGTATCTCCGAAGTCGTTTTCGACCGCGGCGGTTATCTCTATCACGGACGTGTTCAGGCGCTTGCAGAAGCAGCCCGCGAAGCCGGACTTAAATTTTAACGGAGGGCAAAGATGAAAAAAGATTACAGTGCACTCGAACTTAAAGAGACCCTCATCGATACCAAACGCGTATCCAAAACGGTCAAAGGCGGACGTATCGCTCGCTTCTCCGCTCTCGTCGTCGTAGGCGACGGCGCGGGTCATATCGGCTACGGCATCGGCAAAGCTGCCGAGGTTCCGGATGCCATCAACAAGGCTATCGAAGCCGCTAAAAAGAACGTAGTCGAAGTATCTCTCAAAGGTACTACGATTCCTCACGAAGTTATCGGTGAATTCGGCGCCGGCAGAGTTCTTCTCAAACCCGCTGCCGTCGGTACCGGTATCATCGCCGGCGGTACCATGCGTGCTGTTCTCCAGAGCGCCGGTATCTCCGATATCCGTGGTAAGTCTCTCCGCTCCGGCAACCCCGCAAACGTTGTTAAGGCTACCTTCGAAGCTCTCAAACAGCTTCGCAGCGCCGAACAGGTTGCGAAGATGCGCGGCATAAGCGTTGAAGCACTTGCTGACTAAGGAGGGTGTAAATAATGGCAAAAGTTAAGATCACTCTCGTAAAAAGCCTTATCGGCCGTAAGGAAAATCACATCCTTACCGCCAAATCCCTCGGCCTCAAAAAGATCGGCGACGTTAAAGTCTGCGAAAAAGACGCCGCTATCGAAGGCAAGATCAATCTCATCTCTCACCTTATCAGTGTCGAAGATGCTGAATAACTTGATTGAACAACATATTTAGGAGGTTAAAGTTATGAAGCTTCATGAGCTTTCTCCGGCAGCCGGCTCCACCAAGCCCAATTTCAGAAAGGGCAGAGGCGCGGGCAGCGGCAACGGCAAGACGGCCGGTAAAGGACACAAAGGTCAGAACGCTCGTTCCGGCGGCGGTGTCAGACCGGGATTCGAGGGCGGCCAGCTTCCGTTGTATAGAATCATCCCTAAAAGAGGATTCAAAAACCACTTCGCTAAAGTTTACGCTACCGTTAACGTAAGCGTACTCGAAAAATACGAAGCAGGCGCGACGGTTGATATCGAAACCCTTATCAACGATAAAGTCATCAAAAACCGTTTCGATGGACTCAAAGTCCTCGCTGGCGGCGAAATCACGAAAGCCATTACCGTTAAAGCAGCTGTTTTCTCCGCTTCCGCTAAGTCGAAGATAGAAGCAGCAGGCGGAAAGGCTGAGGTGGTATAATGTTCCGTGTCTTCGGAAATGCTTGGAAGATACCCGATCTGAAGAAGAAAATTCTCTTCACTCTTTTGGTCATCGTTCTTTACAGACTCGGCTCGGCTATCCCCGTGCCGTACGTTAACGGTACCGAACTCGCCAGCCTCATGGAAGAGCAGGGTCAGACGCTCTTCGGATACTTCAATATGCTGTCCGGCTATGCGTTTTCACAGGGAACACTCTTCGCACTCGGCGTAAGCCCGTATATCACGGCTTCCATAGTTATCCAGCTTCTCACCATCGCCATCCCCGCCCTCGAGCGTATGTCTAAAGACGGCGTCGAAGGCCAGGCGAAAATCAGCAAGATAACCCGTTACACCACCATCGGTCTTGCGATAATCACCGGTTACGGCTATTATCTCACGATCAAGAACACCTACTCCGGTCTTATCCCGAGCGGTTGGTTCCCCGCAGTCGTCATCGTCGGATGTCTTACCGCGGGCGCTTCCCTCGTAATGTGGACCGGCGAAGAGATCGACGATAAAGGTATCGGCAACGGTATCTCCATGATCCTCTTTGCGAACATCGTTTCGAGAGGTGCCAACCTCATCGCTACGATGATCGAGCTTATCAAAGGCGACGCCAAACAGATCATCTGGGTCGTTGTCGCTCTCCTTATGCTCCTCATCATCATTGCTCTCACCGTATTCTTCAACAACTCCGAACGTCGTCTTAACGTCCAGTACGCTAAACGTCAGGTCGGCCGTAAAATGTACGGCGGTATGAACACCACCCTTCCGATAAAGGTCCTCATGAGCGGCGTTATGCCCATCATCTTCGCTAACGCGGTAGTTATGATGCCCGCGACCCTCGCCATGATCTTCCCGAGCTGGAAAGACGGTGTCAACAAGTGGTTTTCGACCAGCTCGGAATACCCCTTCTACGTACTCGCCACCTTCGTTCTTATAATCGCGTTCGCTTACTTCTACCTCTCGATATCCTTCAACAGCGTCGAAGTAGCCAACAACCTTAAAAAGAACGGCGGCACGATCCTCGGTTACAGACCCGGTAAGCCCACTGCCGACTATATAACCAAAGTGGTCAACAGAGTTACCCTTATCGGTTCGATATTCCTTTCCTTTATGGCGATTTTCCCGATCCTCCTCGCTTGGACGGGTCAGCCCGCTCTCAACTACCTCGTGTTCGGCGGTACCTCGATGATAATTATCGTCTCTGTTGCTCTCGAAACGACTCACGAGCTTGAAAGCGAGATCACTATGCGTCATTATAAGGGCTTCCTTGATTAAGAGGTCTTTAAAACGGGTATGAATATCATTTTATTCGGCCCTCCGGGTGCGGGCAAAGGCACCCAGGCGGAAATAATCTCCGCCGAAATGAAAATTCCGACTCTTTCTACCGGTGCTATGCTGCGTGCGGCTATGAAAGCGGGTACTCCCATGGGTCTCGCCGCCAAAGCCGCCGTAGAATCCGGCTCCCTCGTTTCCGACGAAGTCGTTATCGGTATAGTGAAAGATAGAATTTCCGAACCGGATTGCCAAAACGGTTTTATCCTCGACGGCTTTCCGAGAACGGTCCCCCAGGCGGAAGCCCTCGACAATATGGGCGTCAAGATAGATTGCGTCCTTAACATCGAGGTCTCCGACGAAGCCATCGTCGAGCGTATGGGCGGCAGAAGACTCTGCCCTCAGTGCGGCGTCAGCTACCACGTAAAGTATAATCCTTCCAAGGATGGTACCACTTGCGATAAATGCCGCGTCGAACTCGTATGCCGCGATGACGACAAACCCGAAGTAGTTATGCACAGACTCGGCATCTACCATGCCGACACCGAGCCTCTTATCGGTTACTATAAGAGCAAAAACCTTCTCGCCTCGGTAAACGGCGAGGACGCTCCCGCGGTCGTTACCGCGAACGTCAAAAAGGTTTTGGGAATATGATTACTTTAAAATCGGGCGAAACGATCGCCCATATGCGCGATGCCGGCAGGATCGCCGCGATAGCGCGTGAGGGCGGCGGTGAGTGCGTCAGAGAAGGCGTTACCACCGCTCAGATCGACCGCGAGATCAAAAAGTGCATCCTGTCGCACGGCGCCAAGCCCTCTTTTCTGGGCTACGGCGGCTTTCCGGCATCCGCTTGCATCAGTGTCAACGAGGAAATTATCCACGGGATTCCTTCGCAAGACCGCGTGCTGAAGAACGGCGATATAGTAAAGATCGACGTCGGCGCCTTCTATAAAGGCTGCCACGGCGACTGCGCCGCCACCTTCGCCTGCGGAGAGATAAGCGAGGAAGCAAAAAAGCTCATCGACGTTACCAAACAAAGCTTTTTCGAGGGATTGAAAGCCATCGGCGAAAATTCCAGAATAGGCGATATAGGTTACGCGATACAAAGCTACGTCGAAAGCTTCGGCTATTCTGTAGTCCGCGAATACGTCGGTCACGGTGTTGGTCATAACCTTCACGAAGACCCCGAAGTACCGAACTACGGCGTCGCCGGACACGGACCGCGGCTGCGTCCGGGAATGACGATAGCTATCGAGCCGATGGTAAATGCAGGAACATACGATGTCCGCGTCTTAAAAAATCAATGGACGGTCGTTACGGTGGACGGAAAGCTTTCCTCCCACTACGAAAACACGGTCGCCATCACGGACAACGGCGTTCTTATACTTACCGACCCGTCCTAACGAGGTTGTTTATGGATCTTACAGGTCGCTTGCGAGTTTCTCTCGCGGGGCGCGATAAAGACCGCGTGTGTGCCGTCGTCGGAGTTGCGGACGAAGAAAATTTCGTTCTTATAGCCGACGGTAAAATGCGTAAGGTCGAGTCCCCGAAGAAAAAGAAGTTAAAACATCTCAAAGAGATCGATTGGGCACCCGCCGAATTGACTATGCTTCCCGAAGGCGAAAAGATTACGAACCGCTCTATACGCGAATCTATCGCCCGCGTCGAAGAATTAAAACGCACCGATGTAGTTTAAAGGAGGAATTATTCTGGCTAAACAAGACGTAATCGAATGTGAAGGCACGGTCGTAGAAGTCCTGCCTAACACGGTTTTTAAAGTAAAACTCACTAACGGACACATAGTAACAGCGCATATTTCTGGAAAAATGCGTATGAACTATATAAAAGTAGTCCCTGGCGACAAGGTAACTGTCGAGGTTTCGATCTACGACCTTTCGCAAGGGCGAATCACTTTCAGAGCAAAGTAATCTGAATGGAGGTAAAAAATGAAAGTTAAACCTTCTGTAAAGAAAATGTGCGAAAAGTGCAAGATTATCAAACGCAAAGGCAAAGTAATGGTCATTTGCGAAAATCCGAAGCATAAGCAGAAACAAGGATAAGGAGATTGAATAATGGCTCGTATTTCCGGTGTTGATCTACCCAACGCTAAAAGAGTAGAAATCGGTCTTTGCTATATCTACGGTATAGGCAGAAGCCGTTCCAACGAGATCCTCAAAAAGACCGGCATCAATCCCGATACCAGAGTTAAGGATCTTTCCGAGGAAGATATCGCAAAACTCCGTGACGTTATCGAAAACGATTACGTCGTAGAAGGCGATTTAAGACGCGAAGTCGCTCTCAACATCAAACGTATGGTCGAGATCGACTGCTATCGCGGCACCAGACACAGAAAAGGACTTCCCGTTCGCGGTCAGAGAACCAAGACCAACGCGAGAACGAGAAAAGGTCCGGTCAAGACTATCGCCAATAAGAAGAAGTAAAGGAGGATAAGCGAACAATGGCAAAAGTACAGAAAAAGACGGTCATCAAAAGACGTCGTGAAAAAAAGAACGTCGAAAGAGGACAGGCGCATATCCAGTCCAGCTTCAATAACACCATCGTTACCATTACCGATATGCAGGGTAACGCGATTTCTTGGGCTTCCGCCGGTGAACTCGGCTACCGCGGCTCCAGAAAATCCACTCCTTTCGCTGCTCAGATGGCAGCCGAAACCGCTGCAAAAACCGCTATGGAACATGGCATGAAAACTGTTGAAGTTTTCGTTAAAGGTCCCGGTCAGGGAAGAGAAGCCGCTATCCGTGCTCTCACGGTCGCAGGACTCGAAATCACTCTCATCAGAGACGTTACCGCGATCCCTCACAACGGTTGCAGACCGCCTAAGAGAAGACGCGTATAATTTAACGGAGGTTATTTAATTATGGCAAGATACACAGGACCCTCTTGCAAACTTTGCCGCAGAGAAGGCGTCAAGCTCCATCTCAAAGGCGAAAGATGCAACAGCGATAAGTGCTCTCTTACCCGCAGAGAACAGGCACCCGGTCAGCACGGCGCCGGCAGCGGCAGAAGAAGAGTAAAAGAATACAGCCTCCAGCTTCGTGAAAAGCAGAAGGCTAAAAGGTACTATGGCATTCTGGAAAAGCAGTTTAAGAACTACTTCGAAAAGGCCGACAGAAAAGAAGGTCAGACCGGTGAAAATCTTCTTATCACCATCGAGACCCGCCTTGATAACGTAGTTTACCGTATGGGTATGGCCGAAAGCCGTAAAGAAGCACGTCAGCTCGTTCTTCACGGTCATTTCACCGTAAACGGCAAAAAGGTCAACATTCCTTCTTACGAAGTCCGCAAAGGCGATGTTATCGCTCTTAAAGACGACAGCAAGAAGCTTCCCAAGTTTAAAATGCTTATCGAGAATATCACCGCAAGGACAGTACCCGGCTGGATGGACGTTGACACCGAAAACATCGTTGCCACGATCAAGGAACTCCCGAAACGCGAAGACGTTGACTTCGACTTCCAGGAACACCTCATCGTCGAGCTGTATTCGAAATAATCGCTTTTGTGCTTAACAAAAGCCCCAAAATCAAGAGGAGGAAAACAGTATGATCGAAATCGAAAGGCCGAACATTGCTACCGCAGATATCAGCGAAGACGGCAAACACGGTGTGTTTGTTGTCGAGCCCCTCGAAAGAGGCTACGGCATCACTCTCGGTAACTCGCTTCGTCGCGTGCTTTTAAGCTCGCTTCCCGGCGTTGCCGCCTCGAGTGTTAAAATCGACGGCGTCCTTCACGAGATATCCACAGTCCCCGGTGTTACCGAAGACGTTCCGGAAATTATCCTCAACGTTAAAGGTATAATCGCCAAACTTCATTGCCAACAGCCCAAAACGTGCGTAATCGACGTTCGCGGCGGCGAAGTTACTGCCGGCGATATCCAGGTCGACTCCGATATCGAGATCCTCAACCCCGATCACCACATTGCTACCGTCGAAACGGGAGCGCCCTTCTTTATGGAGATCACCTTCGAACACGGCAGAGGTTACGTATCTTCGGATAAGAACAAAGCCGCCGTTGAAAATCCGGTAATCGGCGTTATCTACACCGACTCGATTTTCACCCCGGTCCTTAAAGCCAACTTTACGGTTTCCAACACCCGTGTCGGCAACATAACCGACTACGATAAACTCGAACTCGAAGTTACTACAAACGGAACTATCGACGCGAAAGAAGCCGTTTCTCTCGCCGCCAAGATCCTTAACGAGCACCTTAATCTCTTCATCAACCTTTCCGAAGAAGCTAAAAACGCCGAAATCATGAAAGACCGCGAAGAGACCATAAAAGAAAAGGTCCTCGAAATGACTATCGAAGAGCTCGATATGTCCGTAAGAAGCTTCAACTGCTTGAAGCGTGCGGGTATCGATACCGTAGAAGATCTTACGAATAAGACCGAGGAAGATATGATAAAGGTCAGAAACCTCGGTAAAAAATCGCTCGAGGAAGTTATCCAGAAGCTCCAGTCCCTCGGACTGTCGCTTAAAAAAGCGGATGACTGATTCTGCGCAGTAATATAATAAGGAGGCAAACGAAATGCCCGGAACCAGAAAATTAGGCAGACCTACCGCGCATAGAATGTCTATGCTCAGAGGCATGGTTACCTTCCTTCTCGAAAAAGGAAAGATCGAAACCACCGCCACCCGTGCTGCCGAAGTCAGCGCACTTGCTGATAAAATGATCACTCTCGGCAAGAAAAACACTCTTGTCGCTAAAAGGCAGGCACTCTCCTTCTTAAAAAAGGAAAGCGTCGTTTATAAACTCTTCACCAAAATTGCTCCTCTCTACGACGAAAGAAACGGCGGCTATACCCGCGTTCTTAAAATCGGTCCGAGAAGAGGCGACGGTGCCGAAATGGCTATAATCGAACTCGTCGGCGCAGAAAAAGTCTATGAGGAAAAGGAAGCCAAAAAGGAAGAAAAACCCGCTAAAAAGGCAACCAAAAAGGTAGTCGAAAAGGTTGAAGAAAAAGCTGAATAAGCAATAGAAAAATGCTCCGTGTTATGCGGAGCATTTTTTTGCTTATTAAGAGTCTAAGCGATGCGGCGCAGACCTGCCTTTTTCGTGAAAAAGGCAGGCGAAAAAGCTTTTAAAACTCGCGCTTCCGCGCTCGTACAAAAAAGCAATTATCCATTTTTTTAATTATATCTCTCCGCGAAAACTTGTTTTCGCGGCTTTAAAAGTTTTTGCCAAGCTTTTTTCAAAAAGCGGAAAAAATACAAACCATTTTCAAAAATATATGGACTTTTGCGTTTTGCTGTGCTATAAAATAGATGTAATAAAATAAAAAAACAAAGGAGCAATTTTTTATGGAAAAATTAAGAATAGGCGTCGTCGGCGCCGGCAACATCGCCCGTAACGGACATCTCCCCGCGTATAAAAACGTTAAAAACGCGACTCCCGTCGCAATATGCGATATAAACTTCGAGCTCGCGAAAAAGGCCGCCGCAGACTTCGGCATACCCGAAGCTTATGCTTCCGTTGAAGAAATGCTCGAAAAAGCCGATATCGACGCCGTTGATATCTGCACATGGAATAACGCGCACGCTCCCGTGTGTATCGCCGCATGTAAAGCCGGTAAACACGTCATCTGCGAAAAACCCCTCGCGATGAACCTCGACGACGCGCTCGCTATGGAAAAAGCCGTAAAAGAGGCGAACGTTACCTTTATGCTCGCCGTTCCTTCGCGCTTCGGCTATGAGAATATGTATATAAGAGACCTTTACGACAGAGGCGAACTCGGCGAAGTTTACTACGCAAAGACTTCCAATATAAGAAGAAGAGGCACCCCGTCCGGCTGGTTTACCGATAAAAAGACCTCCGGCGGCGGCCCGATCATAGATATCGGCGTTCATAGAATCGACGCCGCTTGGTATTTGATGGGCTGCCCGAAGCCTACCAGAGTTTCGGCTAACGTGTTCTATAAAATCGGCGACTACCAGACGAAGGGCGTCGATAGATGGATAGGTCAGCCTTGCCCCGATAATAAATTCGACTGCGAAGATTCCGGCGCGGGCGTAATACATTTCGAAAACGGCGCAGTGATGATATTCGAAGCAAGCTGGGCGATAAACTGCGATAATAAAAGCGAGACGATAATCGCCGGCACAAAGGCGGGCGCGAGAGTCGAACCGCTTACGATCTACGGCGAAAGAAACGAATATTTAAGCACGGATAATATAACCGTCTATAACCGTAACGATAAAATGCGTTTGGAAATCGAAAACTTCGCCGAACACGCGCTTAAAGGCGATAAGGATACCAAATACCCGATAGATCAGGCGGTCAATATGCAGAAAATGCTTCAGGCGATCTACGACTCCGCAAAACAGGGTAAAGAGATAGTTCTTTAAAAAGGGGAAAAATCATGAAAAGTGCAATAAGTACCTATAGCTTCCATAGACTTTACGCGGGCGACTTTACCCGCTTCGACGCGATAGACAGAACTAAAGCGCTCGGCTGCGACGGCGTCGAGTTCGTGCTCGACGATAGTACGACTCCCGAGGGATATACCGCGATGGATTACGCCCTCGCGCTTAAAGAACACGCCGATAAGGTCGGCTTGGAGGTCCCGATATATACTACCGCCGCTTCGTTTTTGACGAAAGAGCCCGAAAAAGAGGTCGAAAGAGTATGTAAACATATCGATATCGCCTCCGCCTGCGGAATAAAACTGCTTCGCCACGACGTCGCGTGGGGCTACTACGAGGGCTACGACGGAGTAAGATCTTACAAAAAAGTCATCGAGTTCGTCGCACCGTATATCAACGAGGTCGCCAACTACGCGAAAGAAAAAGGCGTCATGACCTGTACGGAAAACCACGGCAGACTTTTGCAGGACAGCGAGCGTATGATCGAGCTTTTCTCCGCCGTCGATAATAGAAACTACGGCTTCCTTTGCGATATAGGGAACTTCGGCGGCGTCGACGAGGATTGCTCCACCGCCTGCTCGAAGCTGCTCGATTTTATAGTCCACGTCCACGCGAAGGATTGCTTCACGAAAAGCGGTATGACCTACGACCCCGGCAGAGGCTATAACCGCTCCCGCGCAGGTAACTGGAGAAGAGCTACGATATTCGGCCACGGCAACGTTCCCACCTTCCAGATACTCAAAGCCATAAGAAATTCGGGCTATAACGGCTACGTTTCTCTCGAATTCGAGGGCTTGGAGACGGTCGAGGACGGAACGACGATAGGCAGCGAAAACCTTATAAGAATGATAAAAGACGTAGAGGGCAGATAAATGCAATTCAGAAACGGTATCGTTTTAAACGGCACGAATAATAAATTCGAGAGAATAGATTTGCGCGTCGCGAACGGAAAAATTTTCCAACTCGGCGTGTTTCCCGTCGAAAACGGCGACTTCGACTGCGAGGGTAACTACGTTATCCCCGGCTTTATCGACACGCATATCCACGGAAGCGTCGGCGTCGAGTTCGCCTCTCCCGATGAGGATTTTTCGAAAGCGCGTAAATACCTTGCCGAAAACGGCGTTACCGGTTTTGCCGCGACAGTCCGCGCCCTCCCGATAGACAGGAGCGTCGCCGCCGAAAAAAATATATTACGCGAGATGAAAAGGGAAGTGCTCGGCTCCCGCGTGCTCGGGATAAACCT
>JAZUJV010000222.1:0-2543 GCA_045642945.1 Eubacteriales bacterium
GCGCCGATTCCTCCGAAGATATCGGCGGCGCCGAATCGGGCGAGCCTTCCGAAAACCCGGTAATCGACGGCCCCGCCGCCTATACCCTCGTCCTCGACCCTTCGGACTTAAAAGCGGGCGACAAAATAATCTTCGTCTGCCCTTCGAAAAACGCCGCGAGCGGCGTCCTTAACAAAACCTACCTCGAAAAAGTCGACGTTACGATAGCCAATAACACCATAAAACGTCCCGAAGGCGACACGCTCCCGATTGTTCCTTTTACCGTCGGCGGCAGCGCCAAATCGGGCTGGACCTTCGCTGTCGGCACAGGGCTTTTAAGCTCTCCCGCCGCCAAATCCTTAAACATCACGGGCAACGGCGTCTCGACGTGGAATATCTCGATAAGCGGCGGCATCGCCACCGTCTCTTCCACCGATTCAAGCTTCGGCAGGATCCAGTTTAACGCGTCGAGCCCCCGCTTCACCACCTATACCTCCGACCAGACCCCGATAGCCATTTATAAGCTTACCGCCGTCGGCACTGCGAAGGTTAACGGCGTTACCGTTGACGAGACAGCTTCCGTCTATATCGGCAAAACCGTCCCGCTCTTCGCTGCCGTTTCTCCCTCCGACGCCGCCGATAAAACGGTTTCGTGGTCGTCGAGCGCTCCCGATATCGCGAGAGTCGATCCCGAAACGGGCGTCGTAACAGGCGTAAAAGCGGGCGAAGCGACGATAACCGTTACGACTTCCGACGGCTCCTTCACCGATACCTGCGTCGTTACCGTTACCGAAGAGCCGGTCTATACCATCTCCGAGGCAAAAGCGCTCTCCCTCAATACCGAATGTCTTACAAAAGGCGTCGTAACCTTCGTAAACGGCAAAAACGCCTTTATACAGGATTTTACGGGCGGTATAAATATCTATTCTCCGTCCTCCGAATTTTCGCTCAATATCGGCGACGAGCTCCTCGTTTCGGGTAAGCTCACCCTCTACGGCGAAGCCCCCGAGCTCGGGAACGCCGTTATAAAAAGTAAAACTCCCTCCACCCCCGTTGCCCCGCTCGATATCTCCCTCGCTTCTCTCGTCTCCGACCCGCTTGCCCATTTCGGCGAGCTTGTCAGGATAAACGAAGTCGAAATTATCGAATACGATGAAAACGGCAACGCCGTAGTCTCCGACGGCAGGAACACCGCCCCGCTGTATAAAATCGCCCTCGACCCCGAGATATTCACGGTGGGCACCGAGGTCTCTTTCACCGCGATCGCCTCCTATTTCAACGGCTTCCAGTTCCAGGGCTATCCCGAAAACGTCAAAGCCAACTCCTCCGCCGTCCGTCCGATAATAACCTCCCTCGGCGCCAAGGTCAATATGTCGGCGAGCGCTATGCGTCTCGGCGCCTCCTACGACGCGTCAAGGCTTACTCCCGCCCAGCGCGCGTCCGTCGAGGATATCGGCATCCTTATCTCGGTAAAAGATAAAAGTAATCTTGAATTAAAACTCGGCAACGGCTTCTATGAAGCCCACGATATCGCCATAAACGAATACGACGAAACTTATGAACTCGCCGACTACGACCGCTTCGTTTTCTACGCCACTATCACGAATATTCCCGAAAAAGAATACGACACCCCGATAATTTTCCGCCCCTTCGTTACCTACGACGGTCTTACAAGCTACGGCGACAAGCTTTCCCGCACCTTCAATCAGGTCGCCGTCAAGCCCAAAATCGTCAGCGCCCCCGCCGAAAACGTCGCCTATAAGCTCGGCGTTGAAAACGGCGGTATCTTCTTCGCGACGGGCGAAATAAACGAAAACCATTACGGCGTTACAACCAAAACGCCCAAAAACGCCGCCGATATCTACGTTATCGACGACCACGGCGAATATACTCTCAAAGCCGTTCTGTCTTCCGGCGAAACGAAATATATCAACCTTGTGTATGATAACTCCCATTATAATTTCGTTTACGGCGATAACGCTATCACCGTCTGGCATTACGAAAACGACGTCCTCTCCGCCGAAGTCTATAACGGTTCTGAGATCGTCGTCTGCTGGATCGGCGCCATCGGCACTTATACCGATATAGGCGCGTATACCGGAAGCGCCGTACACCCCTGCTCCATTTATAGCCTCGGTTAGGGCTTGGCAAAATCGCGTGAACAAAAGGGCAGAGCAATAACGCTCTGCCCTTTTTCTGTCTTTCAAGGATCGGCGGTTAAAATCGCGTCATCTCAACAAAAAGACGGCATACGAAACTTGTTCTTAAGGACAGTTTTGTGAGATGACCACCACAGAATGTGGTGAGTAAGTGCGCACTTATAAATAGAAACAGGCTGACAATCAAAATCAGCCTGTTTTTCTTTTCGGTTGGTATTTTAAGTGAAATATTTGCCCCCGGGCAAATGTGAAATAATCGCATAGCGATTGTGAAATATTGCTTCGCAATGTGAAATGAAATAAATCCACCCACGCCCGCAGGCATTTCACACACCGAAGGCGTATTTCACGCGCGAAGCGCATTTCACAAATCCCAAAGAGGGATTTATTTCGTTGCGGAGTGTC
>JAZUJV010000223.1:0-4642 GCA_045642945.1 Eubacteriales bacterium
CAAGCCATACGTCATAGCCCTCCGGATCAATAAACTTAAATTCGCCGTCATCATTCTTTTGAGGGACCGGATTACCGAGACTATCATACCTTATCGTATCAATGATCAGTCTATCGCCGGAATAGGCCATTTCAACGTAAGCAGTAAAGACACCATCGTTATTTATTGTAGGCAAATCGCTGCTATCCGGATAGCTCCGCATAAATCCGAGATCCTTCAGAATTCCGGCTTTTTCAGAACTGTCCCCAACAAAACCGACCGCATCAATAGCGCTCTGATCATCGAGGTTGGAACCCTCCGCTACCCAGCTCTGAGTCGCAACACCTATCTGCAATTCAACCTGAACGGGTATCTGGCTCTTAACGATAAGCGGCCAATATTCGCTCGAAGGATGTGCACCGTCACAGATCCCGTAGTCAACTTCAAGTATAGTCCACTCAATCGTTCCTGTATTATCGTCTCCGAATTCGGTGTTATCACTCTGACGGATACGGAAACCGGTGGCTTTCTTCCAATAGAGGTTTCCTGCGGAGCTCGAATCAACGCCAGGCTGATGTCCGTAGGTCTGAGTCGCCCTTCTGGAAGTGAAGGAGATACCGTATTTCGCTTTATCAAGAGTATTTACCGCGGTACTTACGGTTCCTTCCCCATCACCGGCCTCGGATTCGCCCGTCGCGGTAATGGCCGCATTGATCGTTTCAATATAGGTATCCATATCTGCAAGTGTACTCTGTTTGCTATCGTACACCAGATATTTAAGCGCCGTAGTAGCTCCCGCCTCTTCCGTAGCGGGAACATCCATCCGTGCCTGGTGGACTTCCAGTCCGAGCTCCTCGCTTGCCTCGGTGTTGTAAAGAACGGTATCTCCAAAGAGAGTTTCGATGTTCACCGTCTGTTTATCTGTCCTGGAAGTCGCTGTCTCAGGATAGTTGGAAACACCGATGGAAGCATTCAGGATATCCTCAATATCATTCGTGCGGATGAAGTTGAAGTCGATATTGCAGGTACCGTATTCCTGATCCGGAACTGCCGCATTGCCGGCATAAAGCTTCGTTCCGGCGTCATAAACATTATGGCCGTAGAAGCCGTAGCCGTATCTGTTAGAAGGAACACCGGAAGAATATCCGAGGATGGTACCAACATTCGCGCTGCCGCTCTTTGCTTTTACCGTATTTTCGGTGGCGTCAACTTCCTCGAAGTTGAACTGGGATATTCTGGTCGAAACATAATCAAATGACTGAGATCCCAACAAGCCGCCTGCATATCCTCCATCAACGGTATTGCCGGAAATCGTGGAATTCTTTACCTGCCAATAGTCGCTCTGCTTGTAACCATCTTCAAATCTCGTTGCGCCGATAAGTCCGCCCGCGGAACCACCGGACTTCGTGGTCATCGTGTTTCCGGTCACGGAAACGCTTTCCGCATAGAAACTGGTCGCGTAAGATCTTCCGATAAGTCCGCCCGCCATATTGTAGTTAAATTCGCCGTATTGCGCCCCGTTATACGAAGTATACGCATCGGCGGCTATCGTGGAATCTTTTACCGTGACGTTCTCGTAGTTCGGAACTTTATTACCGTTTTTGGTCTCAAGTTTAGTAGTCGGATAACCTGTTCCTCCGTTGAAACCACCGGCGACCTGGCCTTTAACGGTCATACCGTCAACGGTAATATTTTCGAAATGTCCGGCATTCTTATTGATCCAACCGATCACGCCGCCGGAATAGCTGTTGCCTTCTACGGAGCCTTCTACGGTAAAGTCTTTCATGTAATAACCGGTAGAGCGGATATATACATAGCCGAAAAGTCCGGCGTGGCGGCAGGTCCACGTGTTATCAACGGCGATCGTGATGGTAGAGTCGCTTCCGTCAAAGTTCGCCGAATACTGACGTCCGTTAGTCCCGGTGGGGATCTGGTCATAAGTGCTGGTATATCCGGCGCCTATTCCTTTGAAGATCTCTTTGAAATCATAGTTGATCGCGTTACCGTTTTCATCCTGCACGTAGGACTGTTCGGTCTGCGTCAGATCATAACTGCCGGTTTCCAGTTTTATAACGCCGTTGGTACTGTACATGGCCTGCTGCGTTGCGGAGTTCATTCCGGCATCGCCGATAAAGTATTTAAGGAGCCAGGGCAGCCTTACGGTTCCATTGCTGAACGTGTAAGCACTTCTGCTCTTGATAGCTCCGCTTGTCGTTCCGCCGGCAAGAGTTGAACCGGAGTTGACAAGCATGGAGAGAACAAGGATCTCAAAATTGCTGCCAAGAGTCCACGTTACAACGCTGCCATTCTCGGAAACCTCAATGGAGATCCTATCGAAATCTACCGCGTTAACGACCTGGCTATGCCACAGAAGTTTAAGGTTGTCATTAGGATCCAGATCGAAGGGCGCCTGCTTGTTAGAACCGTTAGGACGGTTTTCAAGCATTTCGAAAGCGGTAGGAATACCCGATTCGGAAGTCCCGACATATTCACCATCGTTTTCGGGTGTATCGGTGAATTCTCCGCCTTCCTCAAGAAGACGGGCAAGAGTCATGGCAAGACCTAATTGCAGAACATCCACGCCAATGGTCTCCTCTTCATTATCGGGCAGAAGTTCGCTTTCCGGACGGCTTGAAACGGGATCCGTATCGCTTCCCTCTTCCGGTTCGGTGAGCTCTTCTCCTTCTTCTTCTCTTTCTTCTTCTACTTCTTCCTCTTCTTCTCCCTCTTCTTCATCATCATTGATCTTTATGAATTCTTCTTCGTCTTCTTCGGGATCAGTTTCGGGAGTTTCTTCTTCGGGGATGTCAATAAATTCGCTTTCACCCGACTGACCGACAGCGCAGTTTTCCAAGCGAACGGCTTTATCGGATCCGAGAACAGCGTCTGAAAGCAGTCCCGTGATCGATCCTTCAAGAGCAAGATGCTGTTTCGCTTCTGCAGCCACATCGGTATCGGCTTTTTCTTTGATCGCGTTCGTACCGCCGATCTTCGCAGTGCCGCCGACAAGCGGTATCGCCATATCGTCCATCGACCCGACATTTTCTACTCTGCGGCCGAATTCATCCGTCACGATAATGGCGTTATCACCGATCTCATTAGCGGCGAACAGACCTTTTCCGCTGAGATCTGCCGTTTCAATGGCAACATTGGTGTTTACAAGATCGGGAGAAGCCGATTCAACGATATTAAAGTACTTATTTACCGTTCCGGAATAGTTGCCTTTACCGGTTATCGTCGCTTTTGCCTTGCCCGGATCGATGTTGTCGGAATATCTGACCGTGTAATCGTTATTTCCGAGAGTCATTCCGTTATACGTTACGGTAACGGTAGGCGTTATCGGAGAACCGGTAAAAATCTGATCAACAATATCGCTTACCATATCTTCCGTAAGCGCTCTCTGGTTGATCGTAAAGTAAGTGTACTTCGTTCCGGTATAGTTGCCTTTACCACTTATTTCAATAAACACCGGTAAAAACTCTGTGGCATTTGTATTATTGCTCAAATACCTAACATCATAATCATCCGTGGTAAGCGTTCTTCCGTCAAGCGTTACGGTCATGGGAGGCTCTATCGGAGAACCGGTATAGGTCTGAGGTTCAATAGAGACAGTCGCGTTGTTAAGGCTCTTCGGATTTATCGTAAAGGTGGTATCTACCGAACCGGTATAGTTGCCCCAACCCACTACAGTTACGGTAGCTGTTCCGGCATTGACGTTGTTGTCATAATCAACCCTATAATCGACATCCGCTGTAAGCGTTATTTCGTCAAGTGTTACGGTAACGGCAGGCTCTATCGGAGAACCGGTATAGGTCCGAGCACCGATCACGCCGATATCAGCACTGCTTATGCTCTTTGGCGCAATCGTAAACGAAAGAGTCTTCGCCCCGCTGCTGCCATCCGTCCACTGATAACGAATGGGATCCTCGAGCGTGAGCACGACGTTATAAGTTCCGGCATTGGTGTGCTGGACATTACCTGCAATGGTATAAAGATCGCTCGTTTCGATTGCTGCGGTCTTTGCCGTACCGTCATAAACAACGTTATTATTGGTTATGGCCGGAACTGCAACGGTCGCCTTGGAAACGGTGATCGGGATATCTACGGATGCAGAACCTGCTGTTGATTCAAACATTTTTTCACAGGTTACCGTTATTTCCGTATCACCGACATCCAGGTCTACCGGCTCAACCGTAAAGCGATAATTATAGTTTGCATAGCCAACATTTTCCACCCTCGTTCCGTCATCAAAGATTCCGGTAATGACGAGTGCCGACAGATCAATAGCTTCGCCATATACGTAACTCGTCTTCGGAGGAGTGACAACCATGATCTCGGTAAACAATCTCGGTGCAGTGCTTGGGTAAATAATCTGAACTACCAGATTGTTTCCATTTTTAAGACCATTGGCAGTGCTTGACGCGGTAATTGAAACATTCTGGGCAAACTCATGGTTGCTATCCGGTTCAAGTACCACATTGGCTTCGTATGATGTGCCGGCCCTGAATATCGGATCACTCGGATTCCATGTCAGCGAATTTATGGTATATCCGCAGCCTTCGTCGAGCACTATATCATCTTTGGTCTGCGGTGTCGCGGCTTTTACCGGCGCGGTAATAGCAAGCTCTACGCTATCAATGACCGCTTTATTGATGGTAAAGTT
>JAZUJV010000224.1:0-9838 GCA_045642945.1 Eubacteriales bacterium
CAATGAAGAAAACTGTTCAGCAGAAAGCAAATATTACGAAGCACCATTAACTTCGTTTCTTCCGTGACCTGAAACGGATTGGCATCCCAGCACCAATCGCCATCCAAAAATACGGCTTTATCAAGTTCCTTTTTCAACTGATGACATACAGTTGTCTTTCCAACTCCCATAGTGCCGCCAATCAAATACAATGTTTTCATTTTTTCTCCTCCACAAATTCTGATTTGTCGATATATCGGCATATTGAATCTTACCGAATAAACCCACAAACATCCTTATAAACCGGTCGCATTTTCACGGTTCTTTTGTTCACGCGATTTTACTTAGCCCTGATTATTCGTAGAGTATATCCGAGTAAGTCGGGAAAGGCCAGAAGGAGCGTTCGGTCAGCGTTTCGGCCTCATCGGCGGCGGAGCGCAAGGTTGACATAAGTGGGATTATCTTATCGCGGCAAAGGGGCGCGCAGTTAGACATTCCGTAGGAATACTGAGCGAGTTCGGTTGCGGCGCGGAGTTTTATCAGCGTATCCTGCATTACGTCGGAAAGAGCGGTGAGTTTACATAATGTATCTGTTATATGCTTCGGCGCGGGTCTTTCGAGTTTTTCGAAATCGAGAGAGGCGGAAGCGAGTTTGGCAATATAGGAATCGACGGCGGGGATTATATCCTTACCCGCCATATCGCACATAGTCAGCGATTCGATACAGACGATTTTGCAGTAGGAATCGAGCATTATATCGCGGCGGGAGAATATCTCTTTCTCGGTATAAATCTTATGACGGGAGAAGAGAGAAATATTCTTTTCGTCGGTGAAGCGGGCAAGGGCGTCGACGGCTGTCGGGAGGTCGAGAAGTCCGCGTTTTTTTGCCTCTTCCTTCCAGCTTTCGGAATATCCGTCGCCGTTGAAGACGATTCGTTTATGCTCTTTGAGGGTGCGCCTTATAAGAGCGGTGAGCGAGGATTTAAGGTCTTCGGCTTTTTCGAGCTCGTCGGCGAAGACGCGTAAGCTCTCGGCGAAAATCGTATTTATTATTATTACCGGTCCGGCGACGGACATGGCGCTGCCGGGCATACGGAATTCGAATTTATTACCCGTAAAGGCGAAGGGGCTCGTTCTGTTGCGGTCGGTCGTATCCTTCGGGAAGGTCGGGAGGACGTGGACGCCGATTTCCATATTCGATCTGCCGCTTCCGTTATAATCCTCGCCGTTTTCGATAGAATCGAGTATCGCGGTGAGCTCGTCGCCCAAGAACATCGAGACTATCGCGGGAGGCGCTTCGGACGAGCCGAGGCGGTGGTCGTTGCCCGCCGTCGCGACGGAGATACGCAAAAGGTCCTGATACTCGTCGACGGCTTTTATCATCGCGCAGATGAAAAGCAGGAACTGGGCGTTTTCGTGGGGGGATCTACCGGGCTCTAATAGGTTTATTCCCGTATCGGTTGAGAGCGACCAGTTGACGTGTTTGCCGCTTCCGTTGATACGCTCGAAGGGTTTTTCCTGAAGGACGCAGACGAAGCCGTGGCGCTCGGCGACCTTTTTCATTATCTCCATAGTGAGCTGGTTATGGTCGGTGGCGGTGTTGGCGTCGCAGAATATCGGGGCGAGCTCGTGCTGGCGCGGGGCCGCCTCGTTATGCTTCGTTTTGGCGTAGATGCCGAGTTTCCAGAGCTCTTCGTCGAGCTCTTTCATAAACGCGGAGACGCGGGGTTTTATCGCGCCGAAATAATGGTCCTCGAGCTCCTGACCTTTGGGGGCTTTGGCGCCGTAGAGGGTCCTTCCGCAGATTATTAGGTCTTCCCTTTTAAGATAATCGTCTTTATCGACGAGGAAATATTCCTGTTCCGGTCCGACGTTAGCGCCGACGTGGCGGGCTTCGGTGCCGAAGAGTTTTAAGATACGAAGCGTCTGTTCGTTAAGCGCTTCGGCGGAGCGTAATAGCGGGGTCTTTTTATCGAGCGCTTCGCCGCCGTAGGAGCAGAAAACGCTCGGGATACAAAGCGAGCCGTCTTTTATAAAGGCGTAGGAGGTCGGGTCCCAAGCGGTATAGCCGCGGGCTTCGAAGGTGGCGCGCAAGCCGCCGGAGGGGAAGCTTGACGCGTCGGGCTCGCCTTTTATAAGCTCTTTGCCCGAAAATTCCATTATCGCGCCGCCTTTTTCGCCGGGTTTTATAAAGCCGTCGTGTTTTTCGGCGGTGATACCCGTCATCGGCTGGAACCAATGGGTGAAATGGGTGGCGCCGTGCTCGAGCGCCCAATCCTTCATGGCGGCGGCGACGGCGTTGGCTATGTCGAGATTGAGATCCTCGCCGCGCTTTATCGTATGTTTGAGCGACTTGTAGGCATCCTCGGGAAGACGCTTTTTCATCTCTTCCCTATTGAAAACGAGAGAGCCGAAAAGTTCGGGAATGGAATTCATAATTTCACCTCGGCGGGCAGAATGGAAAAATAAAATAATAATAAGTTATAATATGTTATTTTTTGCGATTTGTCAAGAGGAAAGACGAACGGAATTACGCTTCGCGTAAACGGAGTTGTTTGACTTTTGAAAGTCAAACAAACGACCGGGTATCCGAATATAATGAAAATCCATTTGCGGAAGCATTTGTTCCTTTTTTCTTCATTCTTCACTAAAAAAGCGTGTTTTCACAGGGAAAACACGCTTTATATGTTATGCCGCGGGGGCGCTTTCTTCGGTTACTTCGGAAGATTCTTCGGGCTCATCGGACGGCGGGAGGAAGCCCTGATAATGCTCGATACAGAGGCTGTTGGCGGGGCGGCCGCTTCCGCTTACGCCGAAGTTGAAGCCCTCTTCGAAGAGGTTATTGAAATAGGGAACGTTTTTATCGTTCGGGAAGATATAGCCGACGGGGAGGTCGACTATCGTATACTGGGCGTCCTGCACCTTGACTTTGCCGTGGAGCTGACGGTCGGTTATCTTCATCTTTCGGAAGCCGACTTGGATGATATTCTCGGCGGGACAGTTACAGCCGTCGAGGCAGAGGGCTTTGGTGTTTTTATCCCAGTTGCACATAACGTGGACGTCGCAGTATTCGGTAGGCACGTCGTAGACGCTGAAGGTGCCGTGGCCGATACAGCTCATACCGCCGCCGAGCACGTGGCAGGCATCCTGACGGCAGGCGTCGGTGGCAAGTTTACCGGAAATAGTGCAGTATTCGACGTTGGTAACGACGGAAGACGGACGGTCGAAGTTCTTTTTGTATTCGATGCCGTTTTCTTTATAATATTTATAGACCTCGTCCATTACCGAGTTCCACATGATCGCGGCGCAGTTGCCGGAGGTGGTGATGACCTTGTTGTTATCGTAGCCGTACCAGCAGGCGATACAGAAATCGGGGGTATAGCCGCAGAAATAAACGTCTTTTTTATCGTTGGTCGTACCGGTTTTGCCCGCGACCTCGACGCCGTATTTTTTATAGAACTGTATTCTTCCGCGGCCGGTACCGTAGGGACCGATAACGACGTTTTTGAGAAGGTCGGTGAGTATCGCGGTGGTGGTCTCGCTGTATTGCGCCTCGTGTTTTTCGGCGTTGTCGAGTATCGTTTTGCCTTTACTGTCGCGGACTACCGAATAGGTACGCCCTTTGGAGGAGATACCGTGGTTGGCGAGGGTGGCGTAAGCCTGACAGTGGTCGCGCACGGTAACGCCGTAGGTCATACCGCCGAGCGCAAGAGGAGACAAGCCGAGGTCGGAAACGACCTGACCGTTATCGAGCGTTTTGGACTCGATAAGGGTAGTGTATCCGCTTTTTATCAGGTTATCGAAGACGGTCTGTATGCCGAGCAGTTCGCAGGTATGGGTGGCTATCGTGTTTAAGGATTCCTGTATCGCGAAGTCGAGAGAGGTGAGACCGCGATAGACGCCGTCGGAGTTTTTAGGCCAGTATTTACCGGTATTTTCGTAATAAACGGGCGGGACGTCGTCGACGGGAGAGCCGTAGTTATACAAGCCGGTCTCTATCGCGAGGGCGTAGACGGAAACGGGTTTTATCGAGGAGCCGCACTGACGGTAGGCGTGGGTGGCGCGGTTGAAGCCGCGGCTTTCGCGCTTTTCGCCCATACCGCCGACGAGACCCAGGATATCGCCGGTTTCGGGGTCCATTATGACTATGGCGGACTGTGCCTGAATACCGTTGGATTTAGGCCAGTAACTGCTGTCGGTGAAGACCTTTTCGCAGCAATCCTGAACGACGGGATCAAGGCAGGTTATTATCTGTAAACCGCCGGAATAGAGCATTCGGGAAGCGGTGGATTTATCGTAGCCGTATTTCTTCATAAGGTCGGCGACGACGTCGTCGAGCACCGCGTCGATATAATAGGAATGTATCTTTTCGGTATAGCTTTCGTCGCTGCCGTCGGCAAGCGTTATCGGTGAATCGTAGGCGGCGTTGAATTCTTCCTCGCTTATTTTGCCCTGTTCGAGCATAAGCTTTAAGACGAGGTTGCGGCGGGTGAGGTTATTTTTGGGGTTGGAGATAGGGTCGTAATGGGAGGGCCATTTGCCTATCGAGGCGATGGAAGCGCACTCGGCGAGGGTAAGCTGGTCGAGGTCTTTTCCGAAATAGGTCTGGGCGGCGACGCGGACGCCGTAGGAGTTATGGGAGAGATATATCGTGTTGAGATACATTTCGAGTATCTCTTCTTTGGTATATTTCTTCTCGACGTTCATGGCGCGGAAAATTTCCTGCATTTTTCTTTGCATCGTCGCGTCTTTTTCGCCGGAGACGTTTTTGATGAGCTGTTGGGTTATCGTACTGCCGCCGCCGTAGTTTGAGCTTGTCGGGATGAAGAAATTATAGACGGCGGATGCCGTACGCGTCATATCGAAGCCGTTATGTTCGAAATAACGCTGGTCCTCGACGGCGATATAGGCGTCTATGAGCGTTTTCGGGATATCGGCGTAATCAGCCCACATACGGTTCTCGCTGCTGACGAGGGTATCGTCCTCTAACAGCACCTCTTCGCCGCTGTCGTCCACGTAATAGAGCGTCGTCGAGAGCGAGGAATCGAATTTTAAATTATCGAGGCCGGTATAGTTCGGGTCGACGTAGTTTTTGACGTAGATAATAAGGGCGATGCCGACGACCGCGGCGGTGATTATACCGACGATAAGGATCGTTAAAAGAACGTTGAGCGTATAGGTAAGCACCTTACGGAGCACGAAAAGGGCGCCGGAAGCGGTGGCTTTGGCGGCACGGGAGGTTTTCGAAGACTTTTTCTCGGTATTTCCCGCTTCTTTCTTCTTTTCTTTTTTGTTCTTTACCATATCGAAGGTCTTGGTATTGCCCGAGGGCTGCATATTGTTTTTATTATCCATCGTTAAACTCCTTTCTTTGGAGAGTTATCGCGGACGACTATGTTTTCGTCGCCCATAAACTGTTTGAGCTGTCTTAAAAGTCTTTCGTCGACCGTCGTTTTGCCGCCGGTGTAGACGCTGTATTTCTTTTTATCCTCGAAATAAACGATTATACGCGATTTTCCGTAGGGGACAGTCGCGAGCTTCAACGCGTCGTCCATCCAGAAGGCGTTTTCTTCGGTTATTTTTATAAAGAGGTCTTTTAAAGCTTCGGGGGTCGGGTGGTCGAAATGCGTCAGCTTCGCCATCGCCTCCTCGGGGGTATAGACCGTATCGACAAGGACGGAGAGGGTGAGCGGCGAATCGTCGTCGTTTTCTTTGCCGAAGGGCTCTTTTAATTCGGCGTTTCCGACGAAGACGCAGACGGTGCCTTCTTTTATCTTATCGTCGAAGGCGGCGCACGCTTTCGGGAAGAGCACGAGCTCGGCTTCGCCGAATTCATCCTCGACCTGTACGAAAGACATTATATCATTCTTTTTCGTAACTTGCGAGCGTTTTTTTATGACAAGTCCGATAAATTTTATCGGGGTATGGCGGTCAATTTCTCCTTTTTCGATACCCGAGCGGAGATTTTGGGTATTTTTTAAATCGAGTTCGCCGTAAAAATCGTTATAGCCGTCGAGGGGGTGGCCCGTAAGATATAGCCCCGTATTCTGCTTTTCGCCGGAGAGAAGGTCGATTTTCGAATATTCGGGAAGGTTGGCGCGCGGGAAGACGAACGAGGTCTCGGAGGTATCGCCGCCGCTTCCGAACAGCGAAAGCTGACCTTCGGAATTGCGGTTACGGTCTCGGTTCACGAGCTCGAGAGCCGAGCCCATCGAGGCGAACATATCGCTTCGCCTTAAACCGAAGCAATCGAGTGCGCCCGCGAGGACGAGGGACTGGAAGGCTTTTACGTTGCCGAACGGGGCGCAGCGGGTGAGCATGTCTTCGATAGAAGTGAACTTCCCTGCGCGGCGCTCGTTTATCATCCTTTCGGCGAACAATGTTCCGACGTTTTTGACACCCGCGAGACCGAAGCGGAGATTTCCGTTTTCGACGGAGAAATCGGGCATACTTTCGTTCACGTCGGGCGGAAGAAGCTTTATTCCCATTCTTTCGCAGTCGGAAACGTAATCGTTGACCTTTTCGTTATAGCCCATTACGGTATTCAAAAGCGAGCACATATATTCGCGTGGGTAGTTGCATTTTAAGTACGCCGTGCGGTAAGAGGTTACGGCGTAGGCGGCGGCGTGGCTTTTGTTGAAGGCGTATTTTGCGAATTCGCTCATTTTGTCGAAGAGGCTTATCGCCGCTTCTTTGCTCATTCCGCCTTTTACGGCGCCGGAAACGAAGATATCTTTTTCTTTCGCCATTTCGCTTTCTTTTTTCTTCGCCATGGCGCGGCGGACGAGGTCCGCTCTGCCGTAGGAATAGCCCGCAACGTCGCGGCAGATCTGCATAACTTGCTCCTGATAGAGCATTACTCCGCAGGTGAGCGAGAGTATTTTTTCAAGCTTCGGGTCGTCGTAGACGATCTTTTCGGGCGCGAGGCGGTTTTTTAAAAAGTCGTTTATCGCTTTCGCGGGGCCCGGGCGATAGAGGGAGATAACGGAGATGATATCTTCCAGACAGTTGGGCTTTAAACGGGTAAGCAGTTTTTGCATACCCTCGCTTTCGAGCTGGAAGAGCCCGAGCGACGCGCCCGAGGAGAGCATTTCGTAGGTTTTTTTATCGTCAAAGGGGATATTTTCGGCGGAAAAAGAGGGATTTTTCTTTTTGATGGCGTCCTCGGCGCCTTTGATTATGGACAGGAAGCGCAAGCCGAGGAAATCTATTTTTAACAAGCCGAGGTCGGCGACGGTGTTCATCGTGAACTGGGTAACGACGGTATCGTCGTTAGTCGCGAGAGGGAGATAATCGGTAAGCGGGGAGTCGGTCATCACGACGCCCGTCGCGTGGGTGGAGGAGTTGCGGGGTCTTCCCTCCAGTTTTCGCGCAAGGTCTATAAGATTTTTCGCCTCGGGGTCGCCGTCGTAGCGGCGTTTGAGCGCGGGGTTTTCTTTTATGGCGATGTCGAGCGTCATACCTATCTCACGCGGGATGAGCTTGGCTATCTCGTCGACATCTTGATAGGACATTCCGAGAGCGCGGCCGCTGTCGCGCACGGCTTGGCGGCAGGCGAGAGTGCCGAAGGTGATTATCTGGGCGACGTGGGAGCGGCCGTATTTGGAGGTAACGTATTCTATTACCTCGTGGCGTCGTTCGTCGCAGAAATCTATATCAATATCGGGCATACTTACCCGCTCGGGATTTAAAAATCTTTCGAAAAGCAGGCCGTATTTTATCGGGTCGACGCGGGTTATGCCGAGGGCGTAGGTGCAAAGGCAGCCGACGGCGCTTCCCCTGCCGGGTCCGACGGGGATGCCGTTTTTGCGGGCGTAGTTGACGAAATCCCAGACGATAAGCAGGTAGTCGTTAAAGCCCATTTGGTCGATTATTCCGAGCTCGTAGGTCATTCTTTCGGTGTATTCGGGAGTAAACGTTATCTCGCCGATATCGGCAAGATTTTTAAGACCTTCTCTGCAGAGCTTTTCGAGATACTGCTTCGGCGTAAACGGCACGGGGGGCTTGTACGCGGGGAGGTGCATAGTATCGTAATCGAAATCAAAATTGCACACCGACGCGATTTTTTCGGTATTTTCTATCGCCTCGGGGACGTCTTTGAAGAGGGCGCGCATCTCGGATTCGGTTTTTAAATAATGCTCGCTGCCGGACATGCCCGCTTCGCCTTCGGCGAGAGTTTCGCCGCTGCCGATAGCGGAAAGAAGCTTTTGGACGGTATTATCCTCTTTTTTGAGATAATGGACGTCGTTGGTGGCGACGAGGGGGACGGAAAGCTCTTTTGAGAAATTTATAAGAGCGCGGTTGACCTTTTCCTGATTTTCGACGCCGTTTCTTTGTAATTCGAGATAGAAATCATCTTTAAAAATTCGGGAAAGGACGATTATCCGCTCGCGGGCGAGGGACATATCGCCGTTTATGATCGCTTGGGGGATACTTCCGCTGATACAGCCCGAAAGCGCGATAAGTCCTTCGGAATGGGACTCGAGCGTTTCGATATCGGTACGGGGCTTTTTATAGAAGCCGACGGTATGGGCTTTTGAAACGATGTAGACGAGGTTTTTATAGCCGATTTGGTCTTTGGCGAGCAGGACGAGATGAAAAATCTCGCCGTCGAGCATACGGTCTTTTTGCTCCATAAGGCGCTTGGCGACGTAGACCTCGCAGCCGATTATCGCCTTTATGCCGCGGGCGCGGCAGGCTTTATGGAAATCGACGGCGCCGTACATTACGCCGTGGTCGGTTATGGCGACGGCTTGCTGGCCGGCGTTTATCACGGCTTCGGGAACGGCAGAGACGCGGCATTCGCCGTCAAGAAGGCTATATTCGGTATGAAGGTGTAAATGTGTGAATCCCATTTTATTCCTTTTTATTTTCCGTTTTTCAGCGAATCGGCGATAGAAATGAGTTTAGCGAGACGGTGGTTCAGGCCCGATTTGCTTATCGGGGAGTTCATGAGAGCGCGGAGCTGTTCGAGAGACATATCGGGGTTGTTGCGGCGGAGATACGCCGCTTCGCGTAGTTCATCGGGGAGATTATCGACGGCGCCGGTTTTATAAAGGAAGTTTATCGCCTCGTTCTGTTCGGCGGCGGCGAGCGCCGCACGGTTGAGGTTTGCCGTTTCGGCGTTGCAGATACGGTTTACGCTGTTGCGGGCGTCGGAAAAAATTTTCTCATTCATTATTATAAGCGCTATTTTCGGGCTTCCGAGATAGGCGACGGCTTCTTCGATGCTCTCGTGCGCTTTGAAATAGACGACGGTCTTCCCGCGCCTTATCGAGCGGCGCGGCGAAAGGTCGGCTTTTTCGAAAAGATCGGTTATTATATCGGCAATATTTTCGTCGTCGACGGAGAAGGAGAGCATAAAGTTTCGCCCGGGGACGCTGATGCTTCCGCACCTTAAAAAAGCTCCGCGAAGATAACAGCCCGCGTCCTTTTCGCACCTGCACGCGGGGGGAAGAAGCTTTTTGCCGAGCTCGAAATTTTCGCGGCAGCAATCTTTTTTCATTTCGACAGCGGAGAGCTGTTCTTTAATATCCGAGCAGAAAGACATTTTTCACCTTTAAAGGATTATTCTTATTTCGGGTTCGAGGCGGACGCCTGTTTTTTCGAAAACGGTATCGGAGACGAATTTTACGAGCGAAAGAACGTCGGTGGCGGTGGCGTTTGATTTATTGATTATAAATCCCGCGTGTTTTTCGGAGACTTCGGCTCCGCCGATGCTCGTTCCCTTTAAGCCGCACTGTTCGATGAGCGCGCCCGCGAAGTTGCCCTCGGGACGCTTGAAGGTGCTTCCGCAGCTTGGGTATTCGAGGGGCTGTTTTTCTTTTCGGCGGGAGAGAAGGTCGGCCATTTTGGCTTT
>JAZUJV010000225.1:0-3532 GCA_045642945.1 Eubacteriales bacterium
ACAATACAGTTATCTGATTTTAGGATATCACATTCCCGCCGCAAAATCAACTTTTTATTATTATTTTATAATATATTTACTTATAATTATATGTTGATTTTATTTCTAATATATGTTATACTAAACTTGCGAGTTTATCGCATCTTAACTTTTTGTTTAAAATTTCGAAATACATAGATTCCACGGAGGAAAAAGACATGAAAAAAATCATTGCCGCCGCACTCTCGGTCATTATGGTAGTGCTGGCAATACCCGCAAGCGTGCTTGCAATCATGACGCCGTCGGACTACGGTCTCGGCGAGAAGGAGGACATTATCATACACGCGTCGGACGGAGATTTACCGTATGACGTCGCGTGGAACGAGATGTTCCCCTACGGCACGTTCGCTTTCGGCGAAATCGAAATGAACATAGACGAAAACGGGAAAGAAAGGACATATATCCCCGTTTACCGTCTCGGCGGCACGAACGGACGCGCCACCGTTATCATAGATTATTCTCCCGCGGCGGCGACGCTTGACGACGGGAGCATTTCCTATGCCTACGCGGCGTCTGCAAAGACGGACCTTCGCCTTTTCGTGGAAGACGATCAGCCCATAGCCGCATACCAGAGGCTCGGTCAGGACCCGATGGAAAAATCTCCCGAAGGAATAAAGCTTGAAGCGGACTATGACGAAGCGGCAAAGCAGTATACCGTATCGCTCGCAGGCGGAGAAAATACGCCCGAATCTTACAGATGGCAGTATTTTAATTTCTCGTTCGGATATTGGAACGACATAGCCGGCGGCACCGAAGAAAAAATAACCGTCGACGAAGATTATATCGACGGCGAGAACGGATATAAAAACGAAATCAGACTTATATACGTCGAGGACGGAAACACCTTCTGTACCCCTACCCTTATTTTCGGCGTTGAATACGACAAGACCGAAGACGAGGCAAAAGAGATACCCGAAGGAATAACCTATATCGACGAGCCGACTTATACCGAAATCACGCTTGAAAACGAATATGACGCGTGCGCTTTCGAAATGACCTTCGCCGACGGCGAATGGATGAAGAGAATAGCCGTCGAGACTATCGACGACGACGTTCCCGAGCTTGACGAAATGGGACTTTTCACCATAACGGGATGTATCGGCGGCGTCAACACGACGGTTTGCAACACGCTCGCGCTCGGCGTTCTCAACGACGACGAATATCTTCCCTCCGAAGTCGGATTTGCCGTTGATTCGTTGGAATTCGACCAGGACGGCGGTTACGCGCAGGTAAGCGTCGTACGTACCGGATGTCTCGGATATATCGTAAGCTTGGAATACGAAACGTTTGACGAAACCGCGAAAGCGGGCGAACAGTACGCCCCCGTCTCGGGCGAGATAACCCTCGCGGGCGACGTGGACACCGCCACGATAAATATTCCGCTTCTCGCCGAAAGCAGACGCGAAAGCAAAAAGAGTTTCGGAATAAAGCTTAAAAATATCCGCGGAGGCGGCAACGACGGAAAATGCGTTATCTCGAGCGACAGCGCCGAGGTATTCCTGACGAGCTCGGGAGACGCGAAAGAAAAAGGCTCGGTCAATTTAGCCACCGTGGTCGTTTCGACGGGCGGAAAAGACGCTTCGGGCAACGTTTCGGTTTCGGACGGCACGCTTATAGGCGGCGGCGAAAAAGTGAACGCGGAAGCGCTTGACCCCGAAAGCAAGCTTCTCGGCGGCAAATACGTTTATTCCAACACCTACGATTATTCCGACGCGATAAAATTCTCGAGAAAATCCATAGAAAGCTATGACGATTTGAAGTTCTGGCAGGACTTTGAGGCGGTAACGGGATATCCGAGATATGAAAAAGCGGGCTACGCCTCGCTCTTCAAAAACGCCACCTACGAGAAAAACAGCAGAAAGCCCGACGGCAATACGCCGAGAGAATATTTTAACGTTACCGACGAGATGATAGAAATAGGTCATAACGACTCGACGATAACCCCCGCTTCGATAACGATAAGCGACGCGGGCAGACTTTTCTCACGCGTCGACTGGTATTTCCACCTTCCCGTTTACGGCATAGCACAATGGGACGGCGATAAGAGGTTAAGCGCGAACGACAAAAGATACGTTATGCCTTATATCGAAGCGAATTATAAAGATCAAAACTGGGTCGGCGATTTCGATTTCGGGTTCTACGATCTCAGCAAAAACATTGACGCTCCCCGCAAATTCAACGAATACGACGGCTTTGATCTTGATTTCAGCAATTCTCCCTTCACGCTTGATATAAACCTCGTTCTTCACAAAAACGGGCAGACCGGAAAGACTCCGACCGCTCCTTCGAACAAATGCGCGAACGGTTGTACGCGGCTTCAGCTCGAAGAGCTTCGCATGAACAGACGCGTTTTCGGAAAGACCGGCGACATAGGACTCAGAATATTCACCGCAAACGACAGCGACACGAAGGGACAGTACACCGAGCTTGACACGAGCTCCGAAGTATATTCTTTCTTACGCCCGAGCGTTTCGATAGTCGAAGGAGCGGGCGGCGTTGACGCAAAAGGCAGACTTTACGTCGGCAGCAAGCTTTATATACAGCTTAACAGCTCCGCTTCCTACGTTCCCTACAGCGGCGAAAAAGCCGACGAGACCGTATATCTTACCAGAAGAGACGGCACGAAGGTCGCCGCAATGGTCGAAAGCGCCGGCTCGAACTTCTATTATCTTACGATGCTCTGGGACGATATGACGCTTGAAGACATTGAAAGCGGCGAATATATCCTCAACGTAGTCGTAACGAGAAAACAGAAAATAAGCATGGACCTTTCGCCGTCGCTTCTTCGCGACGAGGACGGAAACGTAAGACACGACTCCGAATCCTATGAAGCGGCTCTTAAGAGCCTCGTTCGCCGCGACGACGGTGTAGCGAGAAAAATAATGGTCGTTTCTTCCGAATTCTCGAAGGACGAGCCGCATTTCAAGATAGTTACCAACGTTATCCGCGCGGACGAGCTTTTCGCGAACGTCGTCGGCTCTTCGGCGGTAGTGAACCCCGATTCCGACACGAGACTTCATAACATCCAGTCGATAAACTTTGATCTCGACGCGGAAGATATAATCATGTTCAACGGACGCATTTACGCGGGCAACGAAACGATAAAGCTTTCGCTCGCGGATCTGTCGGCGGGAAACCTCACCTTCAGATTTTACGACGCGGCGTACGTTGATTCCGAAAGCGAAACCGCCGCTACGCTTTCCCACACCGAGTTATTCTACGACGGCAACGGAAACGGAAAGATCGACGGATATTTCGACGAAAAAATCGGGTATTTTATAGTAGATACGAGCTCCGGCGACTATTCGCTCGGTATGATCGACGGTCAGATATCCGAAACCGAGCTTGACCCCGTTATAGACTCCGACGGAACGGTACACCAGTATTTCCTTAAAGTCTATTACACCGTTACGCCGAAATCCATCGTCCCGAAAGACGATAATCTTTTACAGATACTCCCCGCATTTATCACGGCGATAACCGATAAGGAAAA